>JBFYRF010000294.1:0-2569 GCA_041302385.1 Anaerolineales bacterium
GATGAGCAACGCCATGCTGTACGAAGAGACGCGGCAGCGTGCCACACAACAGGAGGCCCTTAACGCCGTGATTGCGGCTGCCGCCGGGGCGACGGCGCTGACGGATGTGCTGGAGGCAGGGCTGCAACAATCCCTGCGTGCGCTGGGGGTCCCCTCCGGCGTGGTTTGGATCGACCAGCCGCTGAACGCTCGGGCATGCGGTGTGGCGGCTGAGTACCGTCCGCTGGCGGCGCGCATGGTGGAAATTGCCCTCTCCCGCCCGTGGCCGGTCCTGGCGCGTGAAGACTGGCGCCAGGGCTCGGACGATCCCGCCGACGCCGCCCTGGCGCACGAGCTGGAGGACATCAAGCTCCGTGCAACGTTGACCGTCCCATTGCTCGCTGAAGGGCGGCCGATCGGGGGGCTGAGCGTGGCGGCTCCCGAGCCCCATCGCTGGACGCAGGAGGAGATGGGCGTGGCGGAAGCGATCGGGCGCCAATTGGGTGGCGCCGTCGAGCGCTTGCGGCTCTTGGACCAGATCCAGGAGAACGCCCGTCAACTGCAGCGTATCCTGGACAGCGTGGATGAGGGCATCCTCACCCTGGACGAGGGCCTGCGGGTGACGTTGGCCAACGCGGCCGCCCAGGATTACATGCGGGCCCTGGCGGATGCCGGGATCGGCGACCGGCCGCTCCGGCTGGCCGGCGTGCCGATTGAGGAGGTCCTCCAGCCCCGACCCGGCGGGCTGCCTCACACGGTGACCCTCGGCCCGCCTACCCACCAGGTCTTCGAGATCCTGAGCACGCCCTTTGTTGTCGGCGCCCGGCGCGAAGGTTGGACCCTGCTGATCCGCAACACGACCGACGCCTTCCAGATCCAGCAATTGGCCCAGCAGCAAGACCGGCTGGCGGCCGTCGGGCAGCTTGCCGCCGGGATCGCGCATGACTTCAATAACATCATGGCCGCGATCATCTTGTACTCTGAGATGCTGCTTTCCCAGTCCGACCTCTCCGGGCGCGCCTCCGAGCGCCTGAATACCATTCTGCAGCAGGCCCAGCGGGCGTCAGGCCTTACCCGGCAAGTGCTCGACTTCAGCCGACGCTCAGTGATGGAGCAGCATCCCACCACGCTGGTGCCTTTCCTCAAGGAGCTTAACAAGCTCCTGGCGCGCACGCTGCCGGAGAATATCGCCCTTCGCCTGGACTACGAAGACGAGGACGTGATCGTTAACGCCGACCCCAGTCGCTTGCAGCAAGTCTTCATGAACCTGGCCCTCAACGCGCGTGACGCGATGCCGGCTGGCGGCGAGCTGCGCTTCCACCTGGCGATGCTCAATGTGATGGACGGGAAGATCCCTCCATCCCCCGGCATGGGCAGGGGGCGCTGGGTATGCATCGTCGTGTCGGATACGGGTGATGGGATCCCGACGGAGGCGCTCCCCCACATCTTCGAACCCTTCTACACGACCAAGGAAACCGGCGCCGGCACCGGGCTCGGGCTGGCCCAGGTGTATGGGATCGTCCAGCAGCACGGTGGCCACATCCTGGTCTGGAGCGAACGCGGGCTCGGCACGCGCTTCTCGATCTACCTGCCGGTGCTCTTCGCCGCAGCCGCGCCGGCCCAGGTGCAGGTGCCGCAGCCGGCGGTGCGGGGGCGTAGCGAGTCGGTGCTCGTCGTGGAGGATGATCCGGCAACGCGCGAGGGCGTCCGCCAAGTGCTTGAATCGCTCGACTATCGTGTGCGGGTGGCTTCCAATGGCAAGGAAGCGCTGGAGGTATTCAACAGCCAGGGGGGCTTCGACCTGGTGGTGACCGACCTGGTGATGCCTGGCATGGGGGGCATGGCGTTGTACAAGACCCTCAAGGAGCGCGCGCCGAACGTGCGGGTGATCATCATGACAGGCTATCCGCTGGGCGGGGGCACACGCGAGTTGTTGGAAGAGGGCCGGGTGTCCTGGATCCAGAAACCGCTCAACACGGCCTCGCTGTCCGCAGCTGTACGCCAGGCCTTTGATGACCCACCGGAGGGCGACAGCTAGCAACGGCAGGGGCGCGCCGGGTGGCTCCGGTACGAACCTTGCTCCCCCGGGGGGGCGCCAGCCGACCGGCTTTCGAATTCGGTACGGTTGTGGATAATTAGCGGGCCGGACCCGGCGGCGCCGGGCAGGGTGGGAGACCGATTCGGGTGCGAACGATTGCCATCGCCAATCACAAGTCCGGGGTCGGCAAGACGGCGACCACGCTTGCGCTGGGAGCGCTGCTGGCTGAGCGTTGCCGGCGTGTGCTGCTGGTAGATCTCGATCCGCAGGCGGACCTGACCGCCTTCTGCGGCGTCGAGAGCGCCGCCGGAGCCAGCCTGGCGGAAGTCCTGGGCGGGACGTTGCCGGGGATCGTCCCGCTGCGTGACATCCTGCGCGAGGTCCTCCCGGGACTCTACCTGTTCCTGGCTCCCAGCGACCTGGCGCTCGCACCAAGCGAGCTGGGGCTGCTCTCTCGCATGGGCCGGGAGGAAGCCCTGAAACACATCCTGCACACGGTGCGCGACGACTTCGATCTGGCGCTCATCGACTGCCCGTCCAATCTCGGCCTGC
>JBFYRF010000311.1:0-2599 GCA_041302385.1 Anaerolineales bacterium
GACTGACGCACGAACAGGCTGGGCGTGATCTCGTCGGCGATCAGGTGGACCAGCTTCTCCGGGTCTGACGCCGTCGGCAGGTTCTGCGAGAAGCGGCTGAGGACCTCATCGGGATCGTAGCGCGCACCGTAGGCCAGCCTCTCAAACCAGCGCTGGAACCGGCTCTGAACCGCCGGGGCGGCAGAGATGAAGACGATCGAAACCAGCAGCGCCGCGATCACATCCCCTTCCTGGGAAGGGATCCAGGCGCTCACCAGGACAAACACCAAGGCGAAGCCAGTCGAGTACGCCAGGATGAAGGTGTATAGCCCCAGAACACGGTTGGCGCGGAACTCCAGATCGCCGAACTGGCGCTTGAATGCCGCGTAGACGTAGGCCAGCGGGAGCGCCGGCAGGGCCAAGAGGGCAATCGCCGTCCCCCAGCGCGAAGGGAGCTCGATTCCCAGCAGCGTGGGCACAATAAAGATCAGGGCGGATGGGAAGAACGCCATCCCAATTCCAAACAGCATCAGCCGGGTGGGCAGTCGCTGTGCGCCGGACCGGAGCACGAAGCTCCGATAGAGCAGGATGACCATGCTGCCCACGAATGCGCCGATGACAGCGATGTACCAGACGCTGGTCGGCAAGAGACCGAACAAGACCACCACTACCCCAAGCGTGCCGACCGCGTACAGGACGGCCAGGCCCCGGCCAGGACCCGCCCCAGGAAGCCGGCGCGGGATCACCAGGTGGGTGTGAAGGTAGATCGGCAGCATCAACCACGTCAATGCGGCGTAGATCAGCCCGGAGGAACCGATACCGGTGACCGACACGCTGCCGATGGCAAGCCACAAGGCCGTGACCGAGAAGAACAGGATCAGCATCATCCAGCGCTCATCGCGCGGCCGCACAAGCAGGTAGACCAGGAGTGATGCGACCCAGAACGCCAGAAAGGGGAACGAGACCAGAAGCGTGTTGGCCAATCCCGACCCGATCGACCCCTGCGGCATCAGCCACTCGATTTTGAGGACCTCACCGTCACGCTCGAGCGTGATCGGTACCACATCCCCGGGGCCGTAGCCATCGAAGGGCCGGGTGAGGGGATCGCTCCGATACTGTTCAAAGGTCAATGTTCCGATTTGCAGCAGGCGATCCCCGAGTCGGACTTCTCCGGGGTTCGCCCCGCACCATGCCGGTTGCGATTCGCAGTCGGCCTCAAGCAGCACCGTTAGGTCGGATCCGAATTCGAATCCGGGCTGAGGAACGAGGAAGGCATAGGCCGCGCTGTAGGCCAAGCCAATGATCAGAACCAGAACGGGCAACACCCCGACCCAGGCGCGGCTCTTGGGAGAATTCAGGGGCATCCGGGTTGAGGTCATGCCTCTCCGCGAAGGAGCCGCTTGGGATCCTTCATGCCGGCGCGCTCGAGCAGCATCATCGCCGGCAGGAAATGGTTGTCCATGAACTCGTTCAAAGCCGAGGCGTCAACGAGCTCCAGTTCGGCGACGAGGTCGAAGGCCTCCTGGTGGCGCTTGACGAGGTGGTAGGCGCAATATGAGACCGCACCGCTGCGCGAAAGGATGGACTGGGCCTCGAGCAGATTGTCCGGCCCTTCGGGGTCCTTAAGCAAGTCGACGAACCGTTCCCGATCGGGGTGGTCGATGGTCATCGCGTACAGGGTGAGCAGGTTGTTGCGCGGGCGCCGCCAGTCGGGCTGGGCCGGGATGGCGAGCGCGTCATCCAGATCATCATGCAGCTGCTGAGTCTCCCCAACCAGTGAGCCGACGCGGGTCAGTGCCGCCACGGTTCGTTCATCGCCGCCTGCCAGCACGGCGCCGACGGTGAAGGCCGAGCGGCAGAACGGGGAGCTCTTGGCGAAGGCCACCTGCCAGTACTCCTCCTCGCCGCCTTCGTTCAGGACATCCATCCGCTGGCCAAGGGCTGTGTCAAGCAGCATCTGGGCCAGCGCGGCGGCCGCCAGAGCTCGCGCGGCGGGGGGCGCCTGTGCTCGATCGACGTGAGCGAATGCCGCTGCCTGGAGGGCCGAGGCGATATTCGCCGCCGGCCCGACACCGATGCGCTTCTGGGCGCCGCGCGGGTCATCATCCAGCAGGTCATCCACCAGGACGATCGTCATCTGCAGGCAGGCGATGGCCGCTGCCCCCGGCAGGGCAAGGTCCGCCTCGCCACAGACTGCCTTGGCGACATATAGCGGGATGCGGTAGTCCTTGCTGGGCAACTCCGTGCCAGGGGCGAACAGTGTGGCGATCTCCGGCCAGGCCGCGATCTGCGGCAGAGCCAGCAAGGTCTGCCGAACAGGCTCATAATCCAGCGGGTCCATGGTCACCCCTCCATGCATTGTTTTACCCCAACCGCCCTACGAATGGAAATGCGTCGGAGACCCATCCAAGCAAATGCCGGGCCCCCACCCCTGGGCATGCCCGGCATCCTGAAACCTCAATTTTCGCTTCGGTCGAAGGCTGTCGAGGCGAACTACTTGCGCCAGCCTCCCCAGGTGGCCAGCACCATCGCCTTGATCTCGGCGAGGTCCTCGGCCTTGTCCAACTCGGTGATCTCGCGCAGCGCCTCGAGCAGGCTGCTCCGCTCCTCGGACTCCATC
>JBFYRF010000326.1:0-20775 GCA_041302385.1 Anaerolineales bacterium
TCCGCCGGCCGGAGCAGCGTGCCGGCCTCAACCGCGGTCGAACCCGCAGCCACGTCCGCGCCACGCCGGCGGACGTACGCACCTGGCGTGGCTGGCTGCAGGACGTCCACCTGCGGCGCCAATCGGCTGCCGGCCATATCGCCGCCATCCGACGTGTCCTCGACCGGAACGACGGCGTCGGCGCCCGGGGGGAGCGGCGCACCGGTCGTGATCCGGGCGGCCTGTCCGCGGGTCAGCTCGGGCAGCGCTTGCGCGCCCGCGGCAATATCCCCTACCACCTGCAGACGCCGGGGATGCCGATGCGAGGCATTCGCCGTGTCCGCTGCCAGCACGGCGTAGCCATCCATCGCCGAATTGGCGAACGGCGGCAGGTCAAAAGGGGCGCGTGCGTGCTCAGCCAACACCCTGCCCAGGGCGGCGCTCAACGGCACCGCCTCTGGCGGAAGAGGTTTCAGATCCATCAGGATCCGCTGGATGGCTTGTTCGACGCTGATCATGGGTGTGTGATTGGCCCCGGGCGAAAAGCGGCGGGATTATACCATCGCGCTTTGCGCGACTAGCCCGGTCGCAAGCGGCGCGCCTCCAGGACGTTGGGCAGCGCTTCCAGCCGGTTGAGCACCCGGCTGAGCTGTGAGACATCGGTAATACCGATCACCAGATCGAAGGTCGCCAGGCTGTTCTTGGTCGAGACGTTGACCTGCGACATGCTGATCCCTTCGTTGGAGACCAGCGTGGAAACGTCCCGCATCAGGCCATCCCGGTCGTAGGCCCGCAATCGGACGGCGACCGGATAGGTCTGCTTGGGCTGCCCCCAGCTCACCTGTACGATCCGCTCATGGTCCCGGACACGGAGCATGTTGGGACAGTCCTGCCGGTGGATGGTCGCTCCCCGCCCGCGAGTGACATAGCCCACAATCGGGTCGCCCGGCGCCGGCTTGCAGCAGCGCGCCAGATTCGTCAGCAGATCGGGAACACCCAGGATTGAGATCTCCCCGCTGGCCACTGTGGTCGGCCGTGTGGCCACGCCCACCAGGTCGGGCGCCAGATCGACTTGCTCGCTCTCGCGGGCGACAACATTCTGCAAGATGCGTCCCAGGTGGATGTCACCACACCCGATCGCCGCCAGCAGGTCATCCGTGCTCGAGAAGTCCAGATCGCGGGCGATCTGATCGTAGGCCAGGCCCTCGATTCCGAGGCGGCGCAGCTCACGGTCGAGCAGCAGCCGTCCCTGACTGATGTTCTGCTCCCGGTCCTGACGCTTGAACCACTGGCGGATCTTCGAGCGTGCGCGCTGGCTGCGCGCCATCTCCAGGCTGGGGTTCAGCCAGTCGCGGCTGGGTCCGCCGCGCTTGGCAGTCAGCACGACCACCGAGTCTCCCGTGCGCAGTTTATAGTCGAGCGTCACCAGCTTTCCATTGACTTTGGCGCCGCGGCAGCGGTGTCCGATGTCGGTGTGGACGTGGTAGGCGAAGT
Source organism: Anaerolineales bacterium (assembly GCA_041302385.1). Taxonomy (GTDB): domain Bacteria; phylum Chloroflexota; class Anaerolineae; order Anaerolineales; family E44-bin32; genus PFL42. Next base: position 1,474 of record JBFYRF010000326.1, read on the forward strand.
CGATCGGCGTCGAGCCGGCCGGCAGGTCAAAGATGTCGCCCTTGGGACTGAAGGCGTACACCCGGTCGTCGAAGACATCCGTCTTCATGGCATCGACGAAGTCGGAGGCATCATCCACGTCTTGGCGCCAGTCCATCAAGCGGCGCAGCCAGTTGATGCGCTGTTCGAAGCCGTCGTCCCGCCGCCCGCCTTCCTTGTAGCGCCAGTGGGCGGCGATCCCGTACTCGGCGTTCTCGTGCATCTCCGGCGTGCGGATCTGCACCTCGAGCGTCTTGCCGTCGTCGTAGATCACTGCGGTGTGCAGCGATTGGTAGAAGTTGTCCTTCGGGGTGGCAATGTAGTCGTCGAACGTCTGGGGGATCGGCTTCCAGTTGCCGTGAATGACACCCAGCGCCAGGTAGCAGTCGGCTGGCCGGGCGACCATAATTCGAACGCCGCGCACGTCAAACACCTGGTCGAACTGCACTTCCTTGCGTTCCATCTTGCGATAGATCGAATACAGATGCTTGGGCCGGCCGCTGACTTCCGCTTCGATCCCGGCCTGGGCCAGCACGTCGCGCAGCCGTTGATCGATGGCGGAGACCTCCTGCTCGCGCGACTCGCGCCGGGTCGAAACAAGCTGGGCCATGTCCTTGTACTTGTCCGGCTGGCTGTAGCGGAAGCTCAGGTCCTCCAACTCCCATTTCATCTGCCAGATGCCGAGCCGGCTGGCCAGAGGAGCGAAGATCTCGCGCGTCTCCTCGGCGATCCGCCGGCGCTTCTCGGCCGGCAGATGGCGCAAGGTACGCATGTTGTGCAGCCGGTCGGCCAGCTTGATCACCACGACCCGGACGTCGTCGCCCATGGCCAGGAAGGTCTTGCGCAGCGTCTCATTGGCCAGATCGGCGTCGCGGGCCGGCCTGCCGCCCGTCTCGCGCTCCCCCCGCCGGCTGACGCGCGGCAGTTGAGTCAGCTTGGTTACACCGTCCACCAGCCGGGCGACCTCGCCGCCAAACTCACGCTCGATGTCCTTGAGGGTGAGCGAAGTGTCTTCGACCGTGTCATGCAGCAAGCCGGCGGCGATGGCCGCCGGCGGCGCGCCCAGCTCGGACAGGATGCCGGCCACTGCCAGGCAATGCCGGATGTGCGGTTCACCCGACGCCCGCACCTGCCCGGCGTGGGCCTTCTCGGCGACCTGATAAGCCCGCGCGATGAGCTCCCGATCCAATGGGCTCGTGCTCTCGGGGAGAGTCTTCAGCAGCCCGTTGAGGTCCATGATTCCACTCGCGCCGAGGAGTATAAGCCCTCCTCGAAGCCTGCTTCAAGGAGGGCCGCGAAGCGCCGCGACAGCCGGGCGGGATCAGGATCAGCTAGGTCTCAAACAGGGCCAGCAGGGGCGTGCGCCAATCGTCGGGGATCTCCAGCTCTGCTGCCGTCCGCTGATCATCGAGCCAAGCCGAGAAGGCCGCGTTGGCGGCAAGCTGATAGTCGATGTCATCCAGCGTGCGCAGCTCTCGATCCTGAATGTCGATCAGATGCCAGCCGAACGGAGTCTGCACCGGGCCAACAACCGTGCCCACCTCGCCGGTGAAGGCCGCCTCTTCGAACGCCGGCGTCATGGCATTCTTGCCGAACCACCCCAGGTCCCCGCCCTGGTCCTTGTTCGCTTCGTCCAGCGAAAGCTCCGCCGCCAGCGCTTCCCAGCTTTCCCCCTCCCCTAGTCGCTTGAGGATGATCTGCGCCTCGACTTCGGTCCTGACCAGAATGTGGCGCGCCATCGTCTGCTCCTGCTGGCGCGGCACCTCAGCCACCATTGCTTCTTCCAGTTTCGCCCGGATCAGGGAAGCGCGAATCACATCCCGCAGATCACCTTCGCGGATCCCAGCAGCCTGCAGGTAGTTCTGCAGTTCGGTCCGATATCCCTGCTCGGTTATCAGCGTGGGCGTCGGAAAGGGAATGCTGGTTGCGGTCGCCGCGGCAGATGCCGGGGCGGCGGTCGCCGCCAGGTCCAGCTGCGCCTGTGCGGTCGGATCCGGGGTCAGGCTGGGACGCGGCGTTGGCGTGCCATCGGGGTAGTAGCCGAAAGCCTGCCACAGCGCCTGCTGCACCTCCGTCTCGGGTACGGACAGCCCGCGCCGGGTGAATTCGTCCTCGATCAGCCGCTCCTCGATCAACTGGTTGAGGGCGAAATCGGCGGCCGTGTCAGCCTGGCCGCCGCTCAGCAGCAGCAAACGCAGGCGGGCTTCGACCTGGCCGGCGGGGATCTCCACGCCGTTGACGCGTGCCAGCGGCTGCGCCGGCGCCAGCACTTGTTCGTCATACCAGCCATACAGCAGCAGGCCGGCCACCAGCGCCAGTGTGACGCCCAGGGCAGCCAGCAGCCAGGTCATCACCCTGCGCTCGCGTTGCTCCCGGGCGAGGTGCTTCTTATTGACCGGTGCCTTGCTCGCGCGCTTCGCCATATTCTCAGCCTTGTCTGTCTCGTCCAAACCGGAATGCCGGGCTTCGCCTAGCGGAACCGCTCGGCGCGGAACGGAAGCAGCGCCAGGTGGCGCGAGCGCTTGACCGCCCTGGCCAGCATGCGCTGGTGCCGGGCGCAGGTCCCGCTGTCGCGCCGGGTGCGGATGCGCCCCTGCTCGCTCACGTAACGCTTCAAGACCTCGATCGACTTGTGGTCGATCGACTTGGCGCGTTCGGCGCAGAACTGGCAGACGCGCGGCTTGCGAATGAAGCGCCTGCGTCCCCCGCGCTCGCCGCCGGAGGATTCCTGGGATTCCCCTCGCTCGTTCGAACCATACTCACTCACGACTCACGCTCCTTCGTCCTCGTCATCCACCCGGTGCGGGCTCAGAACGGGTAACCCTCTTCATCCCCCGGAGCGGCGACAAACGAAGCACCCGCCGCTTCACGCCGCTCGCTCAAGATGATGATCTCCTTGGCGACCAGCTCCGTCGCCGTGTGCTTCTTCCCCTCGGCATCTTCCCAACGCCGCGTCTGCAACCGACCTTCCACGTACGCCTGCTGCCCGCGCGTCAGATGCTGGGCGCAGATCTCGGCCAGGCTGCCCCAGGCCACGATGTTGAACCACTCCGTCTCTTCATGCCGCTCCCCGCTGGCGGAGTGCCAGGAGCGGGTGGTCGCCACGCTGAAGGTCGCCACCGGGCGGCCCGACGGGGTGTAGCGCATCTCCGGATCGCGGCCCAGATGACCGATGATCATGACCTTGTTCAATCCGCGGGTCACAGCACCCTCCGCTTCGGGAGGCCGTCAGGCGTCAGGGCTACGTCTCGCTGGTGAGCAGGAAGCGCAAAACTTGCTCAGTCAGCCGCATGTTGGCCTCAATCGAAACTCCGGCTTGCGGCGGCATATTGGTGTACACGAAGGTGTAGACCCCGTCGCGGCGCTTGCGGATTGGGTACGCCATCCGACGCTTGCCCCAGCGGTCAACTTTGACCACTGCGCCGCCGGCAGCTTCTACCCAGCCCTTGACCTTCTCTTCCAATGCGGTCAGCGAAGCTTCGTCGAGGTCCGGATCTGCAATGTACGCGATCTCATAGTTGCGCATGGAGGAACCTCCTTCCCTCGGGATTGCCCCAGCCAGGGCGTCAGGGGACATCCGGCTGGAGCGGGACTCGCCATGCGAATGGCGACGCAACCCGGCGATCTTATCACTCTTCCCGCTTCTTGACAATGCCTCTGCCTTTGCCCCTCCTTTCACGGTATAATCCGCCCATCCTGGGGCCGGCCAGCGCCGGCTGTCGGGGGCCAATGGAGCCAAGCCGTGCTTCTGGCACGGTCCCCGTCGCCCGGCTCCGCCAGGCCCGGGTCCCTTCGGCCAGGCCGTGACGCCTGGCTGGTTCATGCTGACCCGTCTCCGAGGCGGCAGGCAGGAGCAGCAATGGCTGGAACCAAGATCGCCTTCGGCACCGATGGCTGGCGTGCGCGCATTGCCGAAGACTACACCTATGACTCGGTCCGCCGCTGCGCAGCAGGATTCGCAGAATACCTGCGCGGCAGCGCCGGCGAGGGGGCGCCGGTCGTCATCGGCTACGACCAGCGCTTCGCCTCCGAGCACTTCGCCGCCGCTGCCGCCGAAGTAATGGCGGCGCACGGATTTCGGGTACGCCTGACCGACGGTGCCACCCCCACCCCCGTGATCTCCTATGCCGTTATTGCCGAGCAAGCGGCCGGGGCCATCAACATCACCGCCTCCCACAACCCGCCGGAGGACAACGGCTTCAAGGTGCGCGACCAACGCGGCGGCGCCATTCCCCCGGATGAGTTGAAGCGCATCGAGGCCGCCATCCCACCCGACGCTCGGCAAGTCGAGCGGATGCCGCTCGAGCAGGCACTGGCCAGCGGGAGAGTCGAGCGATTCGATCCCGCGCCGGCTTACCTGAAGCAGATCGCCGGCCTGGTCGAACTGGACCCCATCCGCCGGTCCTCCCTGACCGTGCTGGTCGATTGCATGTGGGGAAATGGCGCCGGGTGGTTCCCACGCTTGCTGGGTGGTCACAGCCTCCGACTGATCGAGATGCACAACAGCCGCAATCCGATCTTCCCTGAGATGCTGCGCCCGGAGCCCATTCCCCCCAACGTCGATCCGGCCCTACATGCGGTCCGCTCCAGCGGCGCCGACGTGCTGCTGATCACCGATGGAGACGCCGACCGGATCGGCCTGGGCGACGAGCAGGGCCACTTCATCGACCAGCTGCGCGCCTTCGGCCTGCTCGCCTTCTACATGCTTGAGATTCGTGGGGAGCGCGGCCCGATCGTCAAGACGCTGTCCACCACCTCCATGCTCGACAAGCTCGGCAAGGCATACGGCGTTCCGGTGCACGAGACCGGAGTCGGCTTCAAGTACGTCGCCCCCAAGATGGTTGAAGTCGACGCCATGATCGGCGGCGAGGAGTCTGGGGGCTACGCCTTCCGCGGCCATGTGCCGGAGCGCGATGGGATCTTGGCCGGCCTGTATGTGCTCGACATGCTCGTGCGCACCGGGAAGAAGCCATCCCAGCTTGTGGAAGACCTATTCGCCCGTGTCGGCGCGCACTACTACGATCGCATCGATACACCGCTCCCGGCTGAGAAACGCCAGGCTATGGAGGCGCGCGTGCGCCGAGCCCAACCGACCTCGATCGCCGGCTACCCGGTCACCGGCGTCAACTCCTCCGACGGCTACAAGTACTTGCTGGGGGATCACGGCTGGATGCTGATCCGCTTCTCCGGCACCGAGCCGATCGTACGCGTATACTGTGAGACGACCGATCGCGATCGGGTTCGGCCGATCCTGCTGGACGGCCTGGCGCTGCTGGGGCTGAACGAGGCATGAGCCTGCGCCTGGTGGATACACACTGTCATCTGTCCCTCCCGGGTTTCGACGATGACCTCGCCGCAGTTCTGGAGCGTGCTCGGCATGCCGGCGTCGAGCGCATCCTGATCCCAGGGATCGACCTGGTGACCAGCCGCAAGGCAGTCGAGTTAGCCGAGGCGCACGACGACCTGTTCGCAGCCGTCGGGATCCATCCCCACCATGCCGACCAGGCCGATCCGGCTGCGCTGCAGGAGATCGAAGCGCTGGCTCATTCGCCGAAGGTGCGCGCGATCGGTGAGATCGGGCTCGATTTCTTCCGCAGTCCAGACTCCGCCGACAGGCAACTGGCCGCCCTGCAGGCGCAGCTCGACCTGGCAGCCCGGCTGCAGCTCCCCGTGGTGCTGCATTCCCGTCAGGCACTCGACACGCTCCTGCCGCTGCTCGACGCCTGGGCAAACCTGCTTCCGTCGCCCTTGCAGGGGCGCTGTGGTGTGCTGCACGCCTTCGCCGGCGACCTGCCGGCGGCCGCCCGCGCCACCGGTTCCGGCTTCTTCCTCGGTGCCGCAGGCCCAGTCACCTACCCCTCCGCCGATGCCCTGCGGGCGACGCTTGCCCAGGTGGAACTGGATCGCCTGCTGATCGAGACCGACTCGCCCTACCTCGCCCCGCAGGCCCACCGCGGTCAACGCAACGAGCCTGCCTATGTCCGCTGGGTCGCCACCGCCCTCGGGCAATTGACCGAACAACCGACAGAATCCGTCACCGAAGCTCTGCGAGCGAACGCGGCTCGCCTGTTTGCCTGGGACCATGGAAACGACAACGCTGGGCTTTGTTGATCTGATCCGCAGCCAGTTGGATGCGGTTGAAGTGGCGATGCGCGCCCAATCGGGCCTGCATCATCCTTCGCTGGATGATGCGGTCGAGCAGCTGCTCGCCTCCGGCGGCAAGCGCATCCGCCCGGCTGCGGTCCTGCTCGTGGGCGAGCTGTTCGACGCGCGCGGCAAGGAACTGGTGACCCTGGCAGCCGCCATCGAGATGCTGCACACGGCGACGCTGGTCCATGATGACCTGATCGACGGCTCGGTGCTGCGGCGCGGCGCGCCGACCCTGAATTCGCGCTGGAGCACGGGCGCCACGGTGCTCACCGGAGACTACATCTTCGCCCGCGCCGCCTTCCTGGCCTCTCGCACGGGGTCGCTCCCGGTGATGGAGGCCTTCGCCCGAACGCTGATGACGATCGTCAACGGTGAGATCAGCCAGCTCTCGCACGGCCCGTTGCTCCCCGATCGAGCCGAGTACCTGAGGCGGATCTACGCCAAGACCGCATCGCTGTTCGAACTTGCCTCCGAGGGCGGAGCGATGCTGTCCACCCAGGACGCCGAGCGGGTGCAAACCCTGAAGGCATTTGGCTACAGCCTGGGCATCGCTTTCCAGATGGTCGATGACGTGCTCGATTTCGTCGGCGACCCGCGGGATGTGGGCAAGCCGGTGGGGAGCGACCTGCGCCACGGCCTGGTCACCCTGCCCGCCATCTACTTCGCCAACGAGAATCCCGGTGTGCGGGAAGACCTGGCCGAGGCATGCGCCGGCCGTCTTGAGGGCCCGCGCCTCGAGGCCGCGATCGCCGCCATCGCCGCTTCAGATGCGGTGCGGAGCTGCATGGAGGAGGCGCGCACATTCATCGCCGAAGCGCGCGACGCACTCAGCTCGTTCCCCTCCGGCCCGGCCAAGAGCGCCCTGCTTGACCTGGCAGCCTACGTCGTCGAACGATCCGTGTGACGCCTGTCGATAGGGAGGCCGAAGATGGAGATCCAGATCCAGGAATACAAACGGGTTGCCGTCCTGGCAATCACCGGTCGCATCGACTCGGCGACTTCAGCCGAGTTCGAAGCGGCACTGCAGGACATCATGGGCAAAGCTAAGCGGAACTTGATTCTGGATATGGCGCAGGTGGAGTTCCTCTCGTCCAGCGGCCTGCGGGTCCTGGTCACAACTCTCAAGTCACTGCGCAAGGGCGGCGGGGAACTGTGCATCGCCCAGCCCTCCCAGCGGGCACGAGATGCAATCGAAATCGCCGGCCTGGACGTGCTCTTCAAGTTCTACGACGACCGGGAAGCGGCAATCGCCTCCTTCTGACGGACTCGTGTTCTCGCTGAGCCTGACCGTCCCCGCACAGCTCGAAATGATCGAGTCTATCTGTGACGCGGTGGATTCGGCGGCGGCGGCGGCAGGCTTCGACGAGCGGGCCCGCTACTCCTGCCAACTCGCCGCCAGCGAAGCTTGCGAGAACATCGTCAAGCATGGCTACGGCGAGCGAACTTCCGGCGAGATCGAAGCCCGCCTGAGCGCCAGCCCCAATGACCTGACGATTGAACTGATCGATAGCGCCCGTCCATTCAATCCGGCCAACCCGCCCAGCACCCAACCTTGGAGCGTGGATGATCCCCCCGTTGGAGGCCTTGGTCTCCTGATCATCCACCGGGTGATGGACGAGGTCGAATACGAGCGCAGCCAAGGTCAGAACCGATTGCTGATGCGGAAGCACACCGGCTGAGGGCAGCCGTCCATGAGCCATCTGCTGCGGACGGTACCCCTGGCGCCCGGCCTGCAACCCTCGCAGTTCATCCCGCTCGCGTTGGCGCTTCTCCTCGCCCTGCTGGCTGCCGGCGTGCTGGTGATCTGGCTGCGATTCCGCAGTCGCCGCGCCGGCGAGTCAGCCGGGACCTTCAGGGAAGCAGGCACCGCTGAACTCTGGGCCAGCCTCACCCTGGCCCCCGCCATCCCGACCGAGATCGCCGAGAGCGCCTATCTGCACTTCGCCCAGCACTTCGAAGCCGACTATTTCCAGGTCGGCAGCTTCGACGACGATACGTTTGCCACGTTGATTCTGGTGCGCGATGGGACCCGGCAAGAGAATCTGCGCTTCCCGATTCGCCCGGACGACCCGGGGATCATCGGCTGGGTGCGCGATCGCGGCGAATCCCTGCGGGTGGAGGACTTTGAGCGGCAGGCGGAGACTCTTCCGGCGCGACCCTCCTACCAGGCAGACGACCCTCCCCGCTCCGGCGTCTTTGTCCCCCTGATCGCCCATGAAACGGTCTTCGGCGTTGTGGCCCTGCAAAGCCGCCGGCCCTCCGCCTACAGCCTGCAAGACCTGGCCAACATCCAGGCCCTGGCCTCCCCCCTTGCAGCGACCCTCGCCTTGGCTCGGCTGCAGGAGGAAGCGACCCGGCGTGCCCGGCAGCTTGCCCTGCTGCGCGAAGTCGCCGTTCGTGTGACCACCCTGGCTCCACTTCCCGAACTGCTGCCCGAGATCGCCTCGCTGCTTCATGCTGGCGCCGGCTGGGCGCAGGTCTCGATCTATGAACGGCTGGATGAGCGCCTGCTGCTGCGGGCGGTTGCCGGGTCTGCGGGCGCAGCCGTGCCAGCCTACTCGCTCTCCGATCCGGGGCCGATCGCGCAATCCGTTGCGACCGGCGCCGCCGTGCGCGAGGTCGAACGGCCCGAGGCGGGCACCCCGCTGCCTGGGGTCGAGGGCCTCGCCATCCCGTTGCGCGTCGAAGGCAGTGTGCTGGGCGTGCTGCAGATCCGTGCCCAAGCGGGCGAAGCCGTCGATGCCGAGGACATCGATCTCGCAGAGACGGTCGCCCGCCAACTGGCACTGGTGATGCTCGAGGCGCGCAACTTCGCCCAACAGCAGGAGGAAGCCTGGATCACCACCGTGCTGCTCGAGGTGGCGCGGCATGCGGCCCAACCGGGCGACGCGGAGTATGCCCTGCAGGCCGTCCTTCGTCTGACGACGCTTCTTGCCGGCACATCCTGGGCACTGCTGCTTCTGCCGGATCCCACCAGCGGTGCGCTCGAGGTCGGTCCGTCCGCCGGGCTCCGCCGCGCCGCACTCGAGGCCCTGCCCGCCCGGCGCTGGCCCCCGGATTCCCTGGGAATCCATCCCCCGTACCTCGAAGGTGAGCAGCTGCAGAACCTCGACCTGCCGGACTCCCTGAGCGAAGTCACGGCCACCAAGCAGGCCATTGCGCTCTCGCTCAGCGACGGCGACTCGCTGCTGGGCGTGCTGCTGCTCGAGGCGCTCGACATGCCCGGGAACCGCCCCGCCTTGCTGATGGGGATCGCCCATCAGATTTCCCTGCGTATTGAAAATGCCCGCCTGGTCGAGCAGGCCGCCGCTCGCCGAAGCCTGGAACGAGAGATCGTCATGGCGCGCGACATTCAGACCTCCTTCTTGCCACGCGTGCTGCCGGAGTATGTCGGCTGGGATCTCGGGGTCACCTGGCAAGTGGCGCGGATGGTCGGCGGCGACTTCTACGACTTCTTCCAACTCCCCGATGGGCCGAATGGCCCGCGTTGGGCGGTGGTGGTTGCGGATGTCGCCGACAAGGGCGTCCCGGCTTCGTTGTTCATGGCTCTGTCGCGCACCCTGCTCCGCTCCGTTGCATTCAGTCGCATCGATCCCGGCCAGGTGCTGCAGCGCGCCAACGACCTGATCATCTCAGACACGCAATCCGACATGTTTGTCAGTGTGGTGTACGGCATGTGGGAACCTGCCATTTCGCGCTTCTCCTTTGCCAATGGTGGCCACAACCCGCCGGTGCTGCTCCGGCCGGAACATGAACCCACCCTGCTGATCCCCCATGGGATGGTCCTCGGGGTACGCGAGGCCGAGCGCTACGAGGCACTGACTCTAAACCTGGACCACGGCATGGCACTCGTCCTGTACACCGACGGAGTGACGGATGCGGCGAATGCCACAGGCCAGCCGTTTGGCACTGACCGGCTGCTTGAGACGCTGCGCGGCCAAGGCGACACCAGCGCGCAGGCGCTCTCGGCGGCCATCCATCAGCAGGTCGCTGCCTACAGCGCTGGCGCTGAACTAGACGACGACGTGACCGTGGTTGTCCTGCGGCGATTGAAGCCGCCAGAACAGCTGCCCGAACCCACCACAGGGAGGCCCTGATGCCCACGACGAGCGTGCACGTCTCCACCCATCCCCTGGTTGCGCACAAGCTGGCCAAGCTGCGGCACCGCGACACCGACCCCAAGCGATTCCGCGAGTTGATCCGGGAGATCGCTGCCCTGCTCAGCTACGAGGCCACACAGGATCTGGCGCTCTCCCCCACGACGGTGCCCACACCCCTGGCAGACGCTCCGGGCGCGCTCCTGCTGGATAAGATCGGCTTGGTTCCGATCTTGCGCGCCGGGCTGGGAATGGTCGAGGGTGTGTGGGACCTGATGCCCACGGCCGAGGTCTGGCACATCGGCCTCTACCGCGATGAACAGACCCTCAAACCCGTCGAGTACTACAACAAGCTTCCCATCGAGCCCACGGTGTCGGTGTGCTTGCTGCTCGATCCGATGTTGGCTACGGGAGGCTCGGCGGTGGCGGCGATTGACATCCTGAAGCGTTGGGGCGTATCGCGCATCAAGTTCGTCGGCGTGATCGGCGCTCCTGAAGGCATTTCCAACTTGCATGAACATCATCCAGACGTGCCGGTCTACCTGGCAGCCGTGGATGATCACTTGAACGAACACGCCTACATCGTGCCTGGGCTGGGGGACGCCGGCGACCGTCAGTTCGGCACCGGCTAGCGCTGGCTTCCCTAGCCGAACGGATGGGTTGAGGCGGAGCATCGTCGGTCAGCTGCAGGGCGTGCCGATGAAATTGCCGGACCCGGGTGCAGCCAACCGAGCAGCCGGGCCCACCCTTCCGCAAGGGGCGCCGCAACGTCGCCGGTGTGGCCCAGACAGGCCAAGCACCGGCGGGGCGTGCAGATCGTAAGTGTCCCGGCGGCCCGCAACGAGGCCGGGCCTGCGGACCCGCTCCAGGATCCGCCGTGCGCTCTTACCGGTTAGTCCTTGCCATACAAGATTCAGTCAAACGACGTACCGGGCGCTGGACCGGGGTATTTCACCAGTAGCGCGGGCTCTGCATCTGCCGAGTGCGTTTGCGCGCACCCTGCGCAACCCCGGGCTGGCGCCAGCGCGTGGTCAAGGAACGAGCTAGCCTTCAGTGACGTTGCGGAGATGCTCACGCAGCCACACGGGCAGCTCCGGCTCGCGCAGGGTGTCCGCCGCGAGCTGCGTGGCCTGTTCGATCTCGCCCAGCCGCATCAGCAGTTCGATCTTGACCGCCCGCGCCAGCGCGTCGTCTGGCCGCTGCTCGAGCACTTGAGCGACAAGCACCGCCGCCACATCCTGCTGCCCGGCATAGAGCTGCGCCCTCGCCTCGAGCGTGGGCAGGCTGGGCCACTGCGGCGCCAGGGCCCGGGCCTCCTGCACCAGGTCGAGCGCCCGTCGGTCTGGAGCACTGAGGAACAGCACCTGTTCGAGCCTGGCAGTCCCCTCCGGATCGGCACGCTCACCGGCCTCGCCAGGCAAGCCCAGCGCCTGCAGGTAGGCCTCGGCCGCCTCGGGGTGCCGCCCATCCGCCATGAACAGGTTCCCGGCCTTGACGAATTCGGCGTAGGCCAGCCGGGGCTGCCCACTATCGCGCAGCGCCGAGGCCAGCTCCAGGCGCAGCACAGGATTCTCTGGGTCCTTGGCGACGGCCTGCCTGGCCGGCTCTGCCGCCGCCCCGGCCGGCCGGTGGACCTCCGTCGCCTCGGCCATCTCAGGCGCCAGGCTGATGACCGGCGCGGGCTGGCGATCACCAGATGCGGCTGCCAACCCAGCCAAGCAGGCGCATCCAAGCACAACGACGGAGGCGATGGCGATCCAGGCTCGTTTGGAGAGACGCGGTTTCTTGCGCTGGCCGGCCTCGGCGGGACCTGGACCAGCGACCGTCGGGAGGGCTGTGCTCGTCGCTCCCGAAGGCAAGACTGGCGGCCAGGCAGGACGCCCCTGCGCAGCCTGCACGCCAGGCACAGGGATCTCCCCAGCGCTGGGGGCGCTCACTGCGGCCCGAAAGGCAGCCACCAGTGCCTCGACAGAGGCATAGCGATCCGCCCGCTCCTTGGCCAGCGCCTTGAGCAGTACGCGCTCCACAGCTTCCGGCACAAGTGGGTTGACCTGTCGGGGGAGAGGCAGCGGGGTGAAGATGTGATCGTGGATGATCGAGAAGGGCGTATCTGCATTGAACGGCACGCGGCCGACCACCATTTCGTAAAGCACGACGCCAAAGGAGTAGATGTCCGTTCCAGGATCCAGGTCACGATCCCCGCGCGCCTGCTCCGGCGAAATGTACTGCGGCGTCCCCAGCAGCATGTCCGTCGACAAGGTCGACTCGCCGGCGGTCGCGATGCGCGCCAGCCCGAAGTCTGCCAGGTAGATCGCCCCGTCCGAGGCGAGCAGCACGTTGGACGGCTTGAGGTCGCGATGCAGGACGCCCTGACGGTGGGCGTACGCCAGAGCCGCGCCCACAGCTTCGACCAGACCCAGCCCCTCCTTCACGCTGACCGGCGCGCGTCCCATGCGCGCTTTGAGCGTTTCCCCCTGGATGAACTTCATCACCAGGTAGGGCTTGCCATCCGTCTCGGCGTAGTCGTACACCGGCACGAGGTTGGGATGCTCGAGCCGCGCCACGACCTTGGCCTCACGCTGGAAACGCGCCAGGAAATTCGGATCCTGCGTGAATGCGGGATGCAGGACCTTGATCGCCACGTACCGGTCCAGGGCAGCGTGATAGGCGCGGAAGACCGTGGCCATCCCGCCCTGCCCCAGCTGCTGCACAATCCGGTAGGGGCCAACGTTTTCCCCGATGTTGAACGGCATCGCCGGTCCTCCGACTAGCGTGGGGGATTATAGGGGCTGCCCGGAATGACGGCAACGGGTACACGCGCCTGGCCGGGCGAGAGTTGGTCTAACAAAGGGACCCCCGGGCTTCTGCCGGGGGTCCTGATTTCGATGGACGGCTTGGGCTCAGCGCTCGAGCAGCGCGGCGACGCCCGGCAGCTCCTTGCCCTCGAGAAACTCGAGCGAGGCACCACCTCCGGTCGAGACATGCGTCATCTGCTTGGCGACACCGGCCTTCTTGACGGCGCTTGCGCTATCACCGCCCCCAATGACCGTGGTGGCCCCACTTTCCGCCAGCGCCCGCGCCAAGGCGAAGGTGCCTTCGGCAAACTTGGGAAACTCGAACACGCCCATCGGCCCGTTCCACACCACCAGCTTGGCCCCTGCCAACGCCTGCTTGAACTTCTGCAGACTCACCGGACCAATATCCATCACCCGCCAGCCCTTGGGAACCTTATCGATCGCCACCACCTGGCTCTGGGCAGACTCCTCGAACTTGTCGCCGATCACCGCGTCGACGGGCAGCAGGATCTGATCGCCGGCCCTCAGCAGAATGGCCTTGGCCGTGGCGACGGCGTCCGCCTCCACCAGACTGTCGGCCATATCGTAGCCCTTGGCCGACAGGAAGGTGTTGGCCATGCCGCCGCCGATCACCAACCGATCGCACTGGGTCAGCAGGTTGTCGATCACGGCGATCTTGTCGCTGATCTTGGCGCCACCCAGGATGGCCACGTAAGGATGCGGCGGATCCTGCGTCGCCTTGCCCAGATGCTCCAGTTCCTGTTCCATCAGGAAGCCCGACACGGCGGGCAGATGGCGTGCGACGCCCTCGGTGCTGGCGTGGGCGCGGTGTGCCGAGCCGAAGGCGTCATTGACGTACACCTCCCCCAGCGCCGCCAGGTGGGCGGCGAAGCCGGGGTCATTCTTCTCTTCTTCCTTGTGGAAGCGCACGTTCTCGAGCATCAGGACTTCGCCCGGAGCCAGACCGCGCGCCAGTGCTTCGACCTCTGGGCCGACGCAGTCCGGCGCCATGCGCACCGGCCGGCCGATCAGCTTGGACAACGCCTCGGCCGCCGGCTGGAGGCTGAACTCCGGATCCGGCCCGCCCTTGGGCCGGCCCAGATGGCTCATCAGCACCAGGCTGGCGCCCTGCTGCAGCACGTACTCAATCGTCGGGAGCGAGGCGCGAATGCGCTTGTCATCACTCACCGCGCCGTTCTTCATCGGGACGTTGAAGTCGACCCGCATCAGGACGCGCTTGCCCTTAAGATCCAGATCGCGAACCGTCTTCTTGTTCATTGCCGCGACCTGCTACAGCTTGGAGGCGATGAGGTGCGCCAGGTCGGCGGTGCGCACGGCATAGCCCCATTCGTTGTCGTACCAGCTGACCACTTTGATGAAGTCGCCGGCTTCCTTCCCCAGCACCATCGTGAACTGCAGGTCGACCGAAGAGCTGTGCGGGTCGCCCTTGAAGTCGATACTCACCAACGGTTCGTCGACGGCGGCCAGGATTCCCTTGAGCGGCCCGGCGGCGGCATCGCGGAAGGACTGACGCAGCTCGTCGGTCGTGGTCGGCTTCTCGATCTGTGCCGTGAAATCGACCACCGACACAGTCGAGGTAGGCACGCGCAAGGCATAGCCGTCAAACTTGCCGGCCAGATCCGGGATCACCAGCTTGAGGGCCTTGGCCGCCCCGGTGGTTGTGGGGATGATGCTCATGGCGGCTGCCCGGGCGCGGCGCAGGTCGCTGTGCGGCAGATCGAGGATCTTCTGGTCGTTGGTGTAGGCGTGGATTGTCGTCATCATGCCGCGCGTGATCTTGTACTTGTCATGCACGACCTTCACCGCCGGCGCCAGACAGTTGGTGGTGCACGAGGCGTTGGAGATGACATGGTGCGCCGATGGATCGTACTTCGAGTCATTTACGCCGAGCACGATCGTCAGGTCTTCGCCTTCGGACGGCGCGGTGATAATGACCTTCTTGGCGCCGCCTTTGGTGATGTGATTCTCCGCGCCTTTGACTTCCTTGCCCTTCTTGTTGACCCCGTCTTTCTTGATGGTGAACAGGCCGGTGCCCTCGATCACGATATCAATGCCCAGATCGCCCCACGGGATCTTGGCCGGGTCGCTCTCCTTGAAGGCGGAGAGCTTCTTTCCGTTGACGACCAGCGCCTCGCCATCGACCGCCACGGTGCCATCGAAACGGCCGTAGTTCGAGTCGTACTTGAGCAGATGCGCCATCGTCTTCAAGTCGCCGATGTCGTTGAAGGCGACGACTTCCAGCTTGTCGGGGTAGTAGTCCCCAATCGCCCTCAAGACTTGCCGGCCAATGCGGCCGAAACCATTGATGCCTACCTTTGTCGTCATCGCAGTGCTCCTGTGTCTCCAGTATCAGTTCAGGCCCGGCTGGATCGCTTCCCCAAGCGGGGCGAGCGTTTCCAGCGGTCCTGTGCGTTCCTCAAGCATCTGGATCAGCGCCGCCGCCAGCTTCGCCGGTTCGTGGCGCCACGGCCGCTGCGGGTCGACCAGATCGGTCGCGAAGACCGACACCGACAAGCCGCTGGACGGCGGAGGGACGAAGCTTACCGTCTCGGGTGCCGGGATGTCTCTCCGATCGTTGACCAGCAGCATCTCGACCAGTCCCCGCCCGACATGATCCTCCACGGCCTTGAGATGGGCGAGCGCAGAGTAGCCATCGGTCTCACCCGGCTGGTTGGCGATGTTGCACACCTGCACTTTGAACGCCCGGCTGGCGCGTACCGCCTTCGCCAGGTCGGGGACCAGCAGGTTGGGCAGCACGCTGGTGTACAGGCTTCCCGGCCCGAGCACGATCATGTCGGCCGCCAGGATGGCCTTGATCGCCCCCGGGTAAGCTGGCGGGTCGTTGGGCTCCAGGTGCACGGTCCGCACCCGGCCAGGCATTCCAGGGATACGGCTCTCGCCCTGGATGCGGATCGCCTGCGCGTCGGCGAGCGGGGTCTTGTCGGCGAACAGCGCCACATCGGCAAGCGTCGCCGGGAGTACCTGCCCGCGAATGCCCAGGATGTGCGCCGCCTCCAGCAGCCCCTCGTCGAAGCTGCCGGTGACACCGCTCAGCGCGGCGATGAACAGGTTGCCGAAGGCGTGGCCATCCAGTTCATCGCCTTGCGCGAAACGATAGCGGAAGAGCTGGGTGAGCAGGTCCTCGTCGTCGGAGAGGGCGGCCAGGCAGTTGCGCAGGTCGCCGGGGGGAGGGATTCCCAGGGAGCGGCGCAGTCGTCCGGAGGAGCCGCCATCGTCGGCAACCGATACGATCGCCGTCAGGTTGCCGGTGCGCTCCTTCAGTCCACGCAGCAGGGTTGCCAGGCCGTTCCCGCCGCCAATCGCCACGATCTTCGGCCCGCGCCCGAGTCTGCGGTGCTCCGCCACCGCCTGAGCCACCGGCCGGCCCGGCCGCATGTAAGGCGCCAGCAGCGCCCGGTTCAGACGGTACATGCCGAGCAGCAGCAGCGCCACTCCGGCGGCGCCAAACACCACGGCCCGCAGCCAGCGCGGCAGGACCAACAGGCTGAACACCGGCAGCAGGTTGGATTCGGGGTTCGCCCGGTAGATGTCCAGCAGGATGATTGCCAGTCCGAGCCCGATGAGCGCCGTGCCCAGGATCGCTACGGCAAACCAGCGCTTAACACCAAGGCCCGGCACCATCCAGTGCCGGAGCGTTTCCCAGGCGCCGCTCTTCCGCGCACCTGGCGTACCTCGTCCGTTGACACTCGTCACGGCTGGCACTATACCCCACCCCCTGCGGGCCGTCAACGAACGCTCATCGGCACTTGGTTGTGACAGGCATCACACGTATAATGGGCGCACGATACTCTTCCTGGAGGAGGCCAGTCATGGCAAGTGTCACCTTTGATCACATCAGCAAGCGTTTTGGGGATGTCACGGCGGTCAACGACCTGAACTTGTTCGTAGAAGACAAGGAATTCCTGGTCCTGGTGGGTCCGTCCGGATGTGGCAAGACCACGGCACTACGTCTGCTGGCCGGCCTGGAGGAGATTTCCGAAGGCGAGATCAAGATCGGCGACCGGTTGGTCAACGACGTCGCTCCGAAAGACCGCGATATCGCCATGGTCTTCCAGTCGTACGCGCTCTATCCCCACATGAGCGTCTTCGACAACATGGCCTTCGGCCTCAAGTTGCGCAAGACGCCCAAGCCGGAGATCCGCCGGCGCGTGTTGCAGGCGGCGGAGATCCTCGGCATCGAGAACTTGCTCGACCGCAAGCCGCGCCAGCTGTCCGGCGGCCAGCGCCAGCGGGTGGCGGTGGGCCGAGCGATCGTGCGCGAACCCAAGGTGTTTCTCTTCGATGAGCCGCTCTCCAATCTCGACGCCAAATTGCGCGTTGAGACGCGCGCCAACATCAGCAAGTTGCACCAGCGCCTCGAGACCACATTCATCTACGTCACGCACGACCAGGTCGAGGCGATGACAATGGCCTCGCGCATTGCGGTGATCAAGGGCGGCTTGCTCCAGCAGACCGATACGCCGCAGCAGCTCTACGACCGGCCGGCGAATGTGTTCGTCGCCGGCTTCATCGGCTCGCCGGCAATGAACTTCTTCAGCGCTCGCCTGGCTCGGGCCGATGGCAAGCTGGTCGTGGAGACCGAGAGCTTCAGCGTCGAGGTCCCGCCGGCCCGCATGGGGACCTATGACCGCTTCGCCGGCAAGCAGGTCATCTTCGGCATCCGGCCGGAGGACATTCACGACCCCGCCTTCTGTCCGCCCGGTATCCACACCGCGCCGGTCGAGGCCAAGGTCGATGTGACGGAACTGATGGGCAACGAGATCATCCTGTACCTGGTGGCCGGGAAGGACGCCTTCGTCGGCCGGGTCGACCCGCGCACGCAGGCCCGCCCAGGCAGCCCGTCACAGGTAGTCTTCGCCATGGACAACATGCACCTGTTCGAGGTCGACGGCGAGCAGAACGCCATCCGCTGAACTGGACATCTATGGCCGGGCGGCCCTCCCGCTTTCGGCGCGGAGGGCTGCCGCCTGCCTGGGAGACTTGCCGCATGGCGGATTTTCAGCTGATCAAGAGTCTCAAACGCGACCAGGGCGGCAAGATCGTGCTGCTGGTCATGGATGGGCTGGGGGGTGCGCCGATCTCCGCCAACGGGCCGACCGAGCTCGAAGCGGCAGCCACCCCCACGCTGGACAGATTGGCGACCGAAGGAGCTCTGGGCGCGCTCGTCCCGATCCGGCCTGGCATCACGCCGGGCTCCGGACCGGCGCACCTGGCGCTTTTCGGTTATGACCCGCTCACCTATCTGGTCGGCCGCGGCGTGCTGGAGGCGGTGGGCGTCGGCGTGGCGGTGCGCAAAGGCGACGTCGCCGCCCGCGGCAACTTCTGCACACTCGACAGCGGCGGACGCATCTCCGACCGGCGTGCCGCCCGTATCCCGACCGAGCAGGCCGCCCCGCTGTGCGCACGCCTGGCGACAATCGAGCTCCCCGGCGTGACGACCGAAGTGCGCCACGTCAAGGAACACCGCTTCGCCGTCGTGCTGCGCGGCGAAGGTCTGGCTGGGGACATCGACGACACCGATCCGCAGCAGACCGGGGTGCCCCCGCATGCAGCACAGCCGCGCAGCGATGGCTCCCGGCGCACCGCCGACCTGGTCAACCAATGGATCGCCAAGGCCAACACGCTGCTCGAGGGAGAATCCAAAGCCAATGGCCTGACGCTGCGCGGCTTCGCCAGCGACCCGGCGTTGCCGGCCTTCCCCGAGATCTACGGCCTGCGCTCGGCGTGTATTGGGGTGTACCCTATGTATCGCGGCCTGGCCAGCCTGGTCGGAATGGACGTGAAGGAGTTTGCCGGCGACACGCCGGAGGAACAGTTGGCCGCCGTCGCCCGGTACTGGACCGACTACGATTTCTTCTTCATCCACATCAAGAAGTCGGACTCGCGCGGCGAGGATGGGGACTTCGACGGCAAGGCCTCCGCCATCGCCTCGGTCGATGCCGCCCTGCCGCGACTGCTTGAACTCAAGCCCGACGTGTTGGCCGTCACCGGCGACCACTCGACGCCCTCGCTGCTCAAGACGCACTCCTGGCATCCGGTGCCTTTGCTGCTGTGGGCGCCGGCGACGATCCGCCCCGACCGCAGCACGGCCTTCGGCGAGCGGGCGTGCGACACCGGGGGCCTGGGGATCTTCCCCTCAAGCGACCTGCTGCCGCTGCTGATGGCTCACGCCCTGCGGCTGGAGAAGTTCGGCGCCTAGC
>JBFYRF010000332.1:0-2807 GCA_041302385.1 Anaerolineales bacterium
GCTTCCTCTCCAGCTTCTTCCTGGCGCCTCCCACCAAACCCGCCACCGAGGTGCACGGGGACGCCCGCGACCAGATCGCCGAGTTGAAGACGCTGCTCGAAGAGCAGGAGAAGACCAGCGCAACCATTCGCGAAAAGCTGGCAGAGTTGGAGAGAACCTACCCGACCTAGGATGTGAGGCCGCAGCATTGGCGGCCGGTTACCCTATCGACCCCCGCCGGGCCAGCGGGCTCGGCGGACCGCAGCTCGTGCAGGCAGACCGGGGTTGCACTTCGTGGCCCGGGTGTGCAAGCCAGTCATCCTGAAGGAGGTGGACGAAGATGCGAAGAGGAAGAGGAGTCGGACCCGGACCCGGCCGCCGCAGAGCGATGCGTCGTGTGCGCAGGCGCAGGAGAAGGCGAATCATGCTCACAGCGGGCTTCGTCGCCTGGGGCGCCAAGAAGCTCTCTCAGCCCGACGTTCAGAAGATCGAACAGTCAACCGGAAAGTCCTACGAAGACCTGAGCGACGCCGAGGTCCAGCAGGCCGTGACCACGCTGGGCATCGAGGCCCAGCCGCAGACCCCCGAGGAGCAGGCCCAGGTCCAGGGGCAGCCCGAGTTCGAGGAAGTCGAAGTCGAGGAACCAGATCCGAACGGCTGAGGCAAGCGCTTGCGCTGCGCCGGTGCACCAACGCTGAACGCTATCGCCGGAAGGGCAGTGCCCTCCCCGCGGCAGCCAGGCTGGCGTGCAACTCGACTCTGACCAACCGCATGGGGTACCAGGGGGCAGGCGATGCCCTCCCCCTGGTACCCAAGGGCGGGTCTCGAATGTGGGATGGGACCGAACAGTCGGCTGGCGCCGTGCCGCACTCCCCGCCAACCCGGCGCTTGTCTGCCAGGCCGGCAGTGCCGTGCGGGCAGACAAGCCCAGGCGTGAGAGGCTGCCCGGCGAATCGCCCAGGCCACATCGAAGATCTGCGCTAGACGGCGCCCGGCATCTCTCGCTTGCTCGACCGTCGGCCGCACTTCACGGACGGCAACAGGCCGGGTGGCCGAAGAGGATGCGCCTGAATTGCAGGACTGTGTAGCTCCAGCCAGGTTGCGGCCCCTCTCTGGCAGCTGCTGAGCGTAAGGATCCGCCCGCGCGACACTCACGCCGTGATAGAATCTTGCTTATCTCTGAGGAGGAGATCCCCATGTGTTGCTTCTTCATTTCCCTGTTCGCCTTTGGACCACGCATTGCTTTCCTGATCTACTGGCTGATCGCGCCGACACGGGTGAACCTGTCTTTCGCAGGCTTCAACTTCCCCTGGCTGGTCGGCGTCCTGGGTCTGATCTTCATCCCCTGGACCACGTTGATGTACGTATTGATCTTCCCGCTCAACGGTTTTGACTGGATCTGGCTCGGACTGGGCGTGGCAGCCGATATCGCCACGTACTCCTCCACCACCTTCAAGCGCCAGCAGGTTCCTGGTTACAAGGGGCCGTAGGCCCACACGGTTCACCTCGCCGGCCGGAGCGACCGCTCACCCTCCGGCGATGATGCGTATCAAAGACGCCCAGCGCATGCGCTGGGCGTCGGTTCGTGAACAACCTGGGCTACGTGGCGCCTGGGCTTATTAGCGCCAGGGATCGAAGAAAGCCAGATGGTCCCGGATCGTCTGCCACGCCTGCTGCGCGATCGGCACACCCTCCGGGAAGCGGGTCGAATCCTCCGGCTGGACCAGAATCGTGTACACCTCGCCATCCACCAGAATGACTGCCTGCCGAGACGGCCAGGCGCCATTGGTGTCGATGAAGGTCGCCGCCGGATACCCGCCAAGCGGGATTTCCTCGAGCGTGCCGGGTTGGATGAACTGTACCCGCTCGCTCATCAGGTTGACCAAGGTGGTGTCGTTGGTGTGGCCGAAGGTCCCGAAGGCCAAGGTTGTGCGCACATCGCCGAAGTCGGGATCCTGGCCAACCACTGGCCCGCCGACGAAGACTTCGGCGATCTCAGGATGGGGCTGGAAGTCTGCCGGCAGCAACGTGCACACCCCGAGCTGATCGCTGCGATAGGCGACTGTGCCCTCCACCGCCTCCGGGCAGACGTCTTCCGCCCGCACGGGCGGGGCCGGGTTCTCGCGTGGGAAGAAGACGATCGAGCCCGTCACGGTGTCCCAGAGCACCTGCGCCGCGTCGTCCAGCTCCGGGACATCCCCCGGCTGGGGAGCCAGCGTCATCTGGTACTTGACCTCGTCGGCGATGACGAAGGCGCTCTGCATGCGGATCATACCTGGCAGATTCCGAAGGACGGTTGCCGGCCGTCCGCCAACAGCGGCTGCCTCGGATTCAAGCGGCGGGTCGGGAGGGCCAAAGACCTCCGAGATGCCATACAGTTCGGACCACCTCTGGGCGTAGCCCGCGCTGTCCAGTCCGTCGGCTGGGCCGTTCTGCGCCACCTGCATCCAGACAGCTGCTCCTTCCTGCTGTTTGGGGCCAAGCGTCTCGCTGGGACCCTTGAGGAAGATCATCTCATCCGGGCGGAGCGGGTGCGCACTGATCTCGATCCCCAACGGGACGAGCATGCAGTAGCCGTTCTCGCGGCTGAGGTAGAGCGTTGTGTTGGCATCCGGCGTGGGGCAAAGCGAGGCAGGATCTGCCGCTGCGGATTCCGGCGCTGCGGTCGGGGCCGGGTTGGTCGCCGACACCGCCGTCCCTTGATCCCCAGCCATCCCGGCTGCCAGGCCACATCCTAAGCCGAAAAACATCACGCCTGTGAATCCAACGAACAGCATCCACGTCCTTGCTCTCATCACACCCTCTCCGCCCCTGGCTGATCCAGGTAC
>JBFYRF010000336.1:0-7298 GCA_041302385.1 Anaerolineales bacterium
TTCTCGCCTGCCTGAACCCGCTGGTCCAGCCGTCTGGCGACCGCCGGGCCTTTCCCGCCCTGGGCCTATAATCGTCCCTGGCGGCGGACCACCGGCGCCGGGAGTGCCGCGAATGAGAGAAGAGCCCGTTGAAGTCCAGGTCGGCAATGCCCTGCGCTCGCTGGGGTGGACACTGGCCCTGGGGGAGTCGTGCACCGGCGGGTTGATCGGCCACCGGCTGACCCAGGTGCCTGGCGCCTCAGAGTACTTCCTGGGGGGGGTGGTAGCCTATGCCTACGATGCCAAGGAACGGCTGCTCGGCGTGCGTCATCAGACGCTATATGACCATGGCGCCGTGAGCCGAGAGACCGCACTGGAGATGGCCCACGGGGCCCGCCTGGCGTTTGGTGCCGATATCGGCCTGGCGGTCACCGGAATTGCCGGGCCGGGGGGCGGCCTGCCGGGCAAGCCGGTCGGCTTGACCTGGATCGCCATCAGCACGCGTCAGCGCCAGGTCGCCGAGCACACCGTCTGGCCAGGCAATCGGGCGGCGGTTAAGGAGCAGTCGTCCGACGCAGCCCTGCAGCTGGTGCTGCGCGTGCTGCACGAAGGGGAGATCGGTCCGGCGGAGTCCTAGAGCCGCAGCCTGACCTGTCGGCCAGAAACCCAGAAGAAACAGCAGAGGTGGGCTCGGCCCACCTCTGCTGGGTGTGACGGCAAGCAGGTTGTTGCCGGGGGCGTTACGACAGATAATCGCGCAGCTGGCGGGCGCGGCGCGGGTGGCGCAGGCGCCGCAATGCCTTGCCCTCGATCTGGCGGATGCGCTCGCGCGTCAGGCCGAACTTCTGCCCGACCTCTTCCAGGGTGTACGCACGGCCATTGTGCAGCCCGAAGCGCAGCCGCAGGATGCGCGCCTCGCGCGGCGTGAGCGTCGCCAGCACCTCTTCGATCTTGTCGTGCAGCATGTTGGTGTGGGCGGTCTGGGTGGGCGTCGGGGTCGATTCGTCCTCGACAAACGAACCCAGCTCCGAGTCCTCTTCCTCGCCCACTGGCGACTCCAGCGACAGCGGCCGCCACGACACGCGCATCATCCACTGCACCTTACGCGAGTCGCATTCCAGGATGCCGGCGATCTCCTCCGGGGTGGGCTTGCGCCCGATGTCCTGTTCAAGGTCGCGGGCGACCTTGTACAGTCGGCGGATCCGGTCGGACATGTGGACCGGCACGCGGATCGTGCGTCCCTGGTCGGCGATCGCCCGGGTGATCGTCTGGCGGATCCACCAGGTGGCGTACGTGCTAAAGCGGAAGCCGCGATGATAGTCGAACTTCTCGACCGCCTTCATCAGCCCCAGGTTGCCTTCCTGGATCAAGTCGAGGAACGGTACGCCGCGGCCCATATACTTCTTGGCGATGCTGACCACCAGGCGGGTGTTGGCCCGCACCAGGTGGTCGCGTGCCGCCAGCGCGTCCTGGATCTCGGCCTGGTACTGCAGGCGCTTCTTGAGCGTGGCATTGCCATTCAGCTTGGCCAGCTTGGCCTCGGCGGCGTTGCCGAGTTCGATGCGCATCGCCAGCTGAACCTCTTCCTCGGTGGTGAGCAGCGGCACGCGGGCCATTTCCTTGAGGTACAGCCCGACAGTATCGTCGCTGGAGATGGCGCTCAGGTCGAAGGGCTCGGCCTGCTCAGCGGCGGCGTCCGGCGTGAACTCGGTCGGCACCTTGGTCAGGTCGTCGAAGACCTCGATGCCCGCCTCGCGGAAGAAGCTGCGGATACGATCGAAACGCTCGGTCGACTCTTCGACCTCGGGGAAGACCGCCACGATCTCCTCGCTGGTTACGAAGCCCTGGTAGTCGCCCTTCTCAAGCAGCGCCGAGAACGCCTCGCGCTTCTGCCAGCGATCCTTGGATATACTCATCCACGTACTCCTGTCATGCGTCGGGCCTGGAAGAGCCGTCCAGCAGTGAGCGCAGGGCCGCCAGGCGGGGATCGATCGGGTCATCCGGATGTGAGCAGCGCATTTCGTTCAGGTTGTTGCCACAGATGGGGCACAGGCCGAGGCAGTCCGCCCGGCAGAGCGGCTGCAACGGGACTTCCAGCAGCAGGTACTCGCGCAGCAGTGGGCTGAGGTCGAGCAGGCCGGTCTCGGGCACCGCCAGCAACGGGTCGGTGGCCTGGCCGGGGGGAGAGGCGAACAGGTCGCCGATGCGGACCGTCAGGGGCTGGTCGAATTCGGACAAGCAACGCACGCATTCCACCGGGGTCACCGCCGTCAGCCGCCCGTCGCCATACAAGCCCTGCGCCGTGCGGGTTAAGCGCAACGACCCCCGGAGACTGCGGATGGCCAGATCCTCGCCGATCTGGACCGCCGGGAGGTCGAAGTCGAAGGTCCGGCTGTAGCCGGCTTGCTCATGGAGCAGGAAGCCGACATTGATGCGCAACGGGTGCCGAGTGCTCTGTGTCACACCGCCGCCTGTCAATTCTCTTTCCAATAAAACGCTGGCATTATAACATAGTTAGAATAGACCGTCAAGCCGAGCGCGTTATTGGAAACTACACCCCTCGCTAGCACGGCATATGTACGACTGCTGGCATTGGAGTCCTCATGACCGCCATAGATAGGGTGAGGGTACTGTGCGAATAGTCAATGAACCTGCGGTCCTCCTTGCAACCACTAACCCTGGCAAGCTGCGCGAGATGCGGGCCCTGCTCGAGCAGATTCCGGCCCGCCTGGCCGATCCGGCCACCCTCGGCCTCGCCCTCCAGGTCGAGGAAACCGGCAGAGACTATGCCGAGAACGCTCAACGCAAGGCACAGGCCTATGCGACGGCCAGCGGCTGGTTCACCCTGGCGGATGACACTGGACTGGAGGTGGACGCACTGGCGGGCGCGCCTGGGCTGCACTCGGCCCGCCTGCTTCAACCGGGCGCAACCGATGCCGACCGCCGCGCCCGCTTGCTCGAGCTGCTCGCCCCCTTCCCCCGGCCATGGACGGCTCGCTTCCGCTGCGCCATGGCCCTGGCCGGGCCAGACGGGCGGATCGACTGGGCTTCCGGCGAATGCCTGGGGCAGATCGTGCCCTCGCCTCGCGGCGCGGCCGGATTCGGCTACGATCCGCTGTTCGAGGTCGAGCACACCCGCCAGACAATGGCCGAGCTGGCGCTGACGGAGAAGAATCGCATCAGCCACCGGGCGCGGGCGCTCGCCGCGCTGCTGCCCGTCCTGCGGCTCAGGCTGGGTCTATCCACCTGATCGCCGCACCCGCTAGCCGCTGGAGCGAACCGCATTCCGCCCGGCCTCCGGCGGCAGGTTGAGCTGGACCTCCTGGCGAAGGCTGGCGAACTCGATCTGCTCCTGCCGCAGGCGCCGGGCGACTTCTCGCCGCAGTTCGCCCTCCACCCGCGCCTGGCGGAAGAAGTGTTCGAGCTCGATGTTGTCCACAAAGAACCACAGGCTGAACACCAGCGCCCCGTCCTGGTATCCCTTGAACGAGGCCCCGGAGCACTTCCACGGCGGCACCGGCTGTTTGAAGTCGTTCACCAGCCAGCGTGCCAGACCCACGACGGCATCATCCAGCCGCTGCTCGAGCGTATCCGGGTTGTTGATACGCTGCTGCAGCTCCTTCACCCGACGCTGCAGCCCGAGCACCCGGGAACTCCAGCGGGTCCGCAGGCGGCGATCGTCGACGCCGGCCTCAATGTCCGGATCGCGGCTCCAGATGCTGGCCCACTCCCAGACCAGCCGCGCCAGCGAGTCTGCGCCCTGGTCCGGCGCCAGGGCGTCGAGCAGCGCTTCCGGGCCGCCCTTCCAGTTGTCGAGCCGGTCGTCGAAGTCGTGCAGCGCACCCAACTCCGAGGCGATCACGGCGAAGCGCTGCCGCAGCACCGCCCGCTCCTGCCGGTCGAAGCCGCGCTTCTCCATGCGGCTGATCTCGGCGGCGAAATCCATCAGCCCTGCTTCGCAGGACCGCAGGCACCGGTCGACCGCATGCTCGGCCGCCAGGCGGCTGCACCCATGCTCTCGCTTGGCCGGGTTCAGGATGGCGAAACGCTCGCTGGCGAGCAGCTTGTCCGGAATCACCCCCAGCAGGTCCGGATGGCCGTCGAGCACATCCATCAGAAGCCGCCGGGCCGCCTCAACATCCGTGTCGCGATGGAGCTCCAGGCGGACCGTCGAGATGGACTCAGCCGTCGGCTGCATCAAGTTGACCAGGCGATGGTTGGCCAACTGGCTGTTGGGCATGTAGATCACGGAATGCGTATCGATGTCGTATAGCTGGGTCACCCGCACCCCGATGCGCACCACCTGGCAGTAGCGCTGATCCTCCAGCACGATCAGATCGCCGTAGCGAAAGGGAGTGTCCACCAACAGCATCATTCCGCTGAAGATGTTCGACAGGATGTCCTGCAGGGCGAAGGCCAGGATGAAGGCCGCCCCGCCGATGGCCACCAACAGTGCGTCCAGCCGTACGCCGAGGTACTGCAGGATCACCGCCCCGGCGATCAGGAAGATCACCAGCGGGGCGAACTGATTGGCGATGGGCAGCAGCACATCGTCGAGCCGCGTCTCACTGCGCTGGGCCATGCGCTCACCGTAGTGAACGACGACCTCCTTGAAGACGCGCCACAACCAGAAGGCGACGATGGCCATCACCAGCGCGCCGGTCCAGCGGATGAGGTTCTCGACCAGCGGCGTGCTGATCTCCGTCGCCAGCAGGGAGAATCTGAATCCGAACAGCACGATCGTCAGCACCAGCGGACGGCGGGTGACGTCAAGCAGTACGTCCTCGACATCGGTTTCGGTGCGCCGCGCCAGCGCCTTGACGATGCGGAACAGGACAAACTGGAGCACCAGCGCCAGCACCAGCCACAGCACCAGCGTTGCCAGCGCCCAAGCCAGCGGCACCGGCAGGAACGCCAGGAATGGGGGAATGGGAAGCTGCCACGGTCCAATGCTGATCATCGCCGCTCCTGCCTGCTGGGACGCAATCCGGGTCGGGGAATTCAGATGATTATAGTCAGAACTGAGGTGATGCTCGAGGTGGATTCTGGATGGGTGCAGACAGGGCAGCGGTCGGCGCCCATCGCTCAGGGTTGGGCGGGGTCCGCCTGCACAGGCTCAAACCAGCGCTCCAGCCACGCCCTCAGCCGGCGCTCGACAGCCGCCGGCTGCTCGAGCATCACGTAATGTCCGGCATCGGCGATGAACTCGACCTCGGCGCGGGCGATCGCCTCGGCCAACGCCACACTCGCCGGAGGCGGCGTCATGCGGTCTTGCTGGCCGCACAGCACCAGCGTTGGCAGCTGCAGCTGGGACAGACGCGCGCCGCAATCGAAGGCATCGCAGGCCGCCAGGTCGCGGTGCAAAACTCCCGGCCCGGCAGCCATCGTCCGCTCCGTGACCCAACGCGTGAGCGCCGCCGGCGCCTGCCGGGCAAACGACCACTGGGTGATCCGTTCGACAGCCTGCGCCAGTTGTGCCGGATCGGCGGTGGCTTCCAGTAGCCATGGGTTGACCGGCAGGCGGATGCCGCTCCCGACCAGAACCAGCCCGGCCACCTGCTCCGGCCAGCGCAGGGCGACCTCGAGTGCGAGGGCGCTGCCCATCGAGTGGCCGACCAGAATCGCCGGACCGGTCACCAACCCGCTCATCCATTGCCGCAGCCGGGTGGCGCTGTCGACGATGCTGCCGGCCACAGGTCCCGGCGAAGCGCCGTGCCCCGGCAGATCGGGCGCCAGGACGCGCTGCGAGGCCAGCTGGCGAAGCTCCGTCGGCCAGAAGCGATGCTCGGCGCCGGCGCCGTGAATCAGCACCCAGGACCGCCCGCTGGGGCGGCCGGCGTCATGGACCGAATAGGCAATCCCGTCGTGGCTCGCCTGGCTCACGCGCGCTCCGCCAGCCAGCGCTCGGCCATCATCCCGGCCGCGCACCCTTGGCCCACCGACGTCGCAACCTGACGGTAGATCGGATCCTGCACCTCGCCGGCGGCGAACACGCCTTCGACACTGGTCATCATGCGCCGGTCGGTGGTCAGGTAGCCGTGGTTATCCATCGCCAACTGGCCTTTGAGCAGCTCGGTGTTGGGATCGTGACCGACATAGATGAAGACTCCATCGGTGGGGAGGTCGCTGACCTGCCCGGTCTTCAGGTTGCGCAGGCGCACAGCTTCGACCTTGCCGTCGCCGAGCACCTGCTCGACCACGGTGTCCCAGACAAAGGACATCTTATCGTTGGCGAAGGCGCGCCGCTTGAGCGCCTCACCCGCCCGCAGTTCGTCGCGGCGGTGCACTACCCGCACGGCGTCGGCAAACCGAGTGAGGAACAATCCCTCCTCGGCGGCGCTGTCGCCGCCACCGACGACGACCACTTGCTTGCCGCGGAAGAAAAAGCCGTCACACGTGGCGCAGAACGACACCCCGCGCCCGATCAACTCGGTCTCACCGGGGACGCCCAGGCGGCGCGGCGAGGCGCCGGTAGCCACCACCAGCACTTCCGCCTGCAGGTCCTCGCCATGGGTCTTCACTCGGAAAGGGGAGCCACGCAGCAGCTCGACCTCGGTGACTTCGTCAATCAGCAGGCGGGCGCCGAAGCGCTCCGCCTGCTTCTGCATCAGCTCAACCAGCTCGGGCCCGGTCGTCCCCTGGGGGAACCCGGGGTAGTTTTCGACTTCGCTGGTGATCGACACCTGGCCCCCGAGTTGGTTGCCAGAAATCACCAGCGGCGCCAGGCCGGCCCGAGCCGTGTAGAGGGCGGCCGTCAGCCCGGCCGGCCCCGATCCAATGATGATCACGCGTTCCATTCGGTCTCCATCTCTCTCTCAGCGACCCCGCTGGCCGCGGCGATCCGCCTCCAGCCAGCTCGGCAGTTGTGCCCGGCCGGCCCTCAGCCACCACAACGGCGCCCGCGTGCGCACCTGCCCCCGGGCATCCATGATCGGGCGACGGCACGGGTCATCCGGGTCCCCCGGCCGGCAGCCGAGCCTGTCCTCGCCGCAGCGCGGACAGATTCCCGGCGCACCCTCGGCGCTCAAACAGCGAGGGCACAGGTACATCTGCACCATCTCCTGGGAAGTCATTCTCGCCTCACGCCTGTGGCCCGCCCATTGTACGTCGGCGCGCCCATCCCTTCCAGCGCCTCAGGCGCGGCAATCCGCAGGTGGGCCGCCAGGGCCAGATCCAGGCGTTTCCCAGCTGCCGCCTGCCGCCGACGTCCCTCTGACGGCCCCGGGAGGTGGATCCTTACGCCGCAGGCCGCTGAGCGCGTGCTACGAACGCCAGTCCGGCTGCCGCCCCCAGCAGGCCGGCGCCGATCGCCCACGCCG
>JBFYRF010000002.1:0-3131 GCA_041302385.1 Anaerolineales bacterium
GCGACGGCGGCCGCCGCCCGCTGGGCATCCCGGCGGTCAAGGACCGAATCGTCCAAGGCGCCCTCAAGCGGGTGCTGGAGCCGATTTTCGAGTGGGAGTTTCTGGACACCAGCTACGGCTTCCGTCCGGGGCGCGGTTGCAAAGACGCGCTGCGCCAAGTCGATGGGTGGCTCAAGGAAGGTTACACCTGGGTGGTGGATGCCGACCTGGCGAGCTACTTGGAAGCTGCTTCATAATGCCCCCCAATTCATGGTGCTGGATCGAAGAGGTCGGGATCGGTGCCGATCACCTTGATACATAAGCCTTTGCGCTTGCCGTGCCGGACATGGACGGCGTCCAGCTCGCCGCGCTTGACACGCTGCAACACCGTCTGGCGCGACACGCCGAGGCGTCTGGTGGTCTCCAACATAGGCAGATAGCCGGGCGGGATCTCCGCGACAAAGAGCGCCTTGAGTGCATCGGTGAGCCGGATGCGCCAAGGTGCGCCTGGGGTGTCCTGTTCGCCCGCGATAAAGCCGTCGTTGAGCCAGCGATGCAGGGTCGAGGGTGCTACCTCAAGGTTCTGCGCCGCTTCCTGGATGGTGAGCACAGGCCCCTCGGGCGTTACGGTGGGTGGTTGAAAGCAGGGGATCTTCCAGTAGCGGCGGAGATTTCCCACCTGGCCGGCGGTGAAACGCTCGCCACGGACCGTGCGGCGGTCCTGGCGGTTTAGGACTCCGGCGATGATGGCATCGGGATAGTGCACGGCTAGGCGCCGCACCAGGTCGATGGTGTCCTCGTCGGTACGCAGCGCCGGCGGATGGGAGCGTGGCAGCGGGACCTCAAGCGTGGTGATCGCCCCCCCGCGCCAGCGCAGGGTCAAGCGGGCGCACGCTTGTGCGCGGTCTACCGCGACGACGACCTCCTCAAGCAGGCTGCGCAGCAGCCCTTTACGGTCCTGATCGGTAGTGGTTGGGGCATTCCAGACCCGCTCCAGGTCGGCTCCGACGGCCTCCAAGTGCTGTCGCTCCTGGGGGCTCAAGGTGCGGGGTTGCTGCGCGGTGCGGCGCTCCAGCTCCGCCTCGGCGGTGGCGAGCGTGCCCAGGCAGTGCTCCCATTCGGCCTCCAGGCCACGGGCCACCAGGCGGTTCTCGGGATCGACCGTCCGGTAGCGGCGCTCGGCGCACTGCGCCGCGTAGCGGGCACGTTCCAGCGCGAGCCGCCATTGCCCGAGGGCCGCATCGCGATCGCTTTCAAGCTGCTCGGCGGCCCGCACCACCGCCTGCAATGCCGCTGGCGTGAGGGCCTCGAGGAAGGCGCGGGTAACTGCCGCGTCGATCTGCACCCCGCCGACGTTCAGACAATAGAGCCCACGGCCGTTGACCACGGTTTTGCCTGCGCAATGGTAGCCAGGGGTACCGTTGCGACCCCGGTAGTGAGTATGCAACCGCCGCCCGCACTGGCCGCACACCGCCAGCCCCTGTAACAGCGCCGCGCCCTCTCGCACCGCACCCCCGGCCGTGTGGGGCGCCGGGTGGGTGTTGGTGGCAAGACGCTGCTGATTGGCCTCATAGGTCGCCCAGTCGATAAAGCCGGGGTGATGGTCGCGGATGAGCACCGCCCACTGCGCGCGCGGCAGCCGGCGGACCCGCTTACGGATCTGTCCGGAGGCGTCTACAGAGCGCTCGTGGCGGCTCCTTCCGTAGGCATAGGCCCCGGCATAGGCTGGATGGGTCAGCACCTTGTGGATCGCCGTATAAGTCGGTTCTACCCAGCGGATCTCTGCCAGGGTATTCGACTGGAGCGGGAAGGACAGTCCCTCGGCCCGAAACCACAGCCACACCCGGCGCGCCGAGCCGAGCTCGGCAAACCGCTCGAACACGGCCCGCACGGCGGCGCACACGGCCGCATCGGGGTGAAAGCGCACCTCGCCGTCGGCCTCACCCCAGACCAAGCCCACGGGTAATGCCCGGCGCAGCTCGCCGCGGGCGGCCTTGTTCCGGATGCCGCCGTCGAGCCGGGCACGGATGATGTGCAGCTCCGCCTCGCTCATGGTCCCCTTGAGTCCGAGCAACAACCGGTCATTGAACTGCGCCGGGTGATACAGCCCGTCGCTATCCCCGATCAGGGTATCGGTCATAGCACACAGATCGAGCAGACGATACCAGTCGGCATTGTTGCGTGCCAAGCGCGAGGCATCCAGGCCCAGCACGATGCCAACGCGTCCCAGGGCCACCTCAGCGGCCAGGCGCGCAAAGCCGGCGCGCTCGGCGGTGCCGGCCCCCGACAGCCCCAGATCCTCGTCGATGACCTGGATCTGTTCGGCGCGCCAACCGAGCGCCGCGGCGCGCTCCACCAGGGCATACTGACGCTGGGTGGACTCGCGGTTGTGCTCCAGTTGATGGGGTGTGGATTGGCGGACATAGACATAGGCGATGCGGCCCAGGTGGCCCGCCTGAATCTTACTGTGGTCACTCATTGGGCGTCTCCTGCGGGGTGGCGGTGGCGCCGGCCTTGGCGATCAGTTGCGCCAGGGCCTCGATCAGTGCGCTCTGCTGCGCGTCGCTCAGTTGCTCCCATAACTCCTCGTGCGGGAGTGGGGCCTGGGGGAAGTGGAGGTTCAATTGCATTGTGGCTCTCCTCGTCGGACGGACGTTGGCAATGCCCCGAAGGCACGGGGCGGGCCAGCAGAGCGTCAAGGAGAGTGCGGGTCTGGAGCAACTGCTCCAGGGAGGCGAGGCAGGAACAGGCCGGTGGGGTCGGCTCAGCGGCGGGCGCAGGACCGATCCCTGCCGGCGGTGTCAGGTTCGTCCACGCCGCCGGGATACGCGAACGACTGCCGTCGGGAAGGACCAGCAGCAGATGCAGGCCCTGCGGGCGCTGCGACCAACCGAGCAACTCCAGCGTCTGCCCTGCGAGCGGGTGATGCGGACGAGTGACGGTGACCGCGGCCGGAAAGCCATCGAGGTGGGTAGTGTGTCGTGGTGTCCTTCGACCGGATCGATCACGATAAATTGATCGATCTGTTGAAAAAGCGGATAGACGACGAGCCTTTTCTGCGCCTCATCCGCAAGTGGCTGAAGGCAGGCATATTGGAGACGGATGGACGAGTAATCCACCCGCAGACGGGATCGCCGCAAGGCGGAATCGTT
>JBFYRF010000030.1:0-4928 GCA_041302385.1 Anaerolineales bacterium
AGGCCGGGACCGGTCTTGACAACTAGCCTGCCGCGCGGTCCGAAGGCAAATCGCCCACCCGCGCGCACAATTCGTTTGGCACCATTCGCCCTGAGGAAGATGCCCACTCAGCTTGCCGCCGACACCCCCAGGACTTGGCCGCTAACCGAGGAGGCCGCCTTCCACCCAAAGCCCGCCGAAGTTCGAGGAGGATCCTCATGAACACAAAGAGCCTGCTGATCGCCGGCCTTGTCGGGGGATTGGTGATCACCGTACTGGCCAACGTGCCCATTCTGAACTTCATCAACTGCCTGCTGTGCGCCGGCTTCTGGGGCGGCGCCATCCTGGCCGTCTGGCTGTACAAGCGGCAGACCGGGAGTGTGACCCTGGGCCAGGCCGTGGCCGTGGGGACCCTGGCCGGGCTGTTTGCCGGGGTGATTGGCTTTCTCCTGAGCTTCACCGGGCTGACCGGCGCTCAGGCGCTGATGGACAGCTATGCCCAGTTCGTTCCATCGGAGGCTGCAGCCTCGCCGCCCCTGGAGGGCGCAGTCGCAATGGCTTTCAACTTCCTCGGCCTGTTGACCAACATCGTCTTCGGCGCCATCGGAGGGTTGATCGGGGGGGCGATCTTCAAGCCGCGCACACCGGCGACGCCGCAGCCACCAGCGGCCTAGCGTTCCACTTCTGCCGCTACAACGGATGGGCTCCACGCGGCCAGGCCGCGTGGAGCCCGCACGTCTCCCCGTTCCGCTGGGCCTGCCCCTCCGTCGGTTGCGGCGAATCCAACCCAGGCGCGATTCCCGCGGCACTGGGTCCGGCTAGCCTCCTGCCAGCTCAAGGCTCGATGCCGCAGCGCTCCAGCCGGTCCAGTGCCGGCCCCTCGACAAATCCCAGGAAGCCGGACAGGGCGCTGGCGGCCTCCGATCCGAGGAACTCTCCCAACGCTCCGCCGCTGTCCGATTCCAACAGCTCGCTGAACCCGCCTCCCTCGGTGATCATCCAACCCGCCATCTGTACTGACATGGCGTCCAGCGGATTCATGCTGTCCTGCAGGTTCTCGCGGCATACGCACGCCGCAAACTCCCCCAGCGTCCCATCCGCCATCGAACTGAAGACATACGGGGTGCCCTCCCCGGGGATGCTCTGGTTGGCCTCGATGCAGATGACGTATGCGGTGAGGGTTGTTTCTCCGCCCGCAGGCACGCTGGCCCGCGACTCCTGAACGGTCATCAGCTGCTGCGCTCCCCCGCCGGTCGGAGCGAACACCGAGCCGCACGGAATGAGCGTCAGGACCTCTTCCTGCCCGGGGTTGTATACGACCAGCGTCAGCCCTGGCCCGCCAATGTCCCCCGTGGCGGTGTTTGCCTGCAGGTCAAGCTCGCCGCGCTCGATCTGCGACTGCAGGCTATCCTCGGACACCTGGTCCGCTCGCCGCATGATCCCCACCAGCCGGCCGGCGCCGACCGGCGATCGACTCCCGTCGAGGCCCACCACTTCCACCCTGGCTTCGGCCTCGGCCCAGGTGCCCACGGCCATGCGCTGCTCGTCGATCCAGATCAGACGCTCAAAGTAGCCCGGCGCCTGCGTCGCCACCACGGCCGGCATCTGGCCACCCCCGCTGCGGACAACAACCTGGCCGGCTTCGTCTTCCGGATCACTGCGAGCGATCGCGTAAGCCAGCCCGCCTCCAGATGGCGAGTAGGCTGCGGTGCCCGCCTGTCCTTGAGCGGGAAGCACCGGGAGGGGAGTCTCAAGCCCCGACGCCACATTGAGCTCAATCACTTCGCTCTCAGGCCCGCAGGCTCCCGCAGCGTAGGCGCCGTCCTGCGAGAGGTCAGTCCAGCACGGGGCTCCGACTTCCTCCTGGACGGGGGCGATGGCGTCAGTTGTATCCGAGGCGGGAGAGTACTGGTACAGGCTCGACCAGCCATGGAACAGGATGTAGCCGCCGATCCCGGTAGCCTGCCAGGCGAAGACCAGGTCCCCGTCCGCCAGCCATTCGACGGGTTCGAGCACAAACCACTCGTTGATCTCATCCTTCGGGTCCGTCTCAGCCACCAACAGGGTTCCTTCTCCACGGATGTCGGCGATCCGCAGTTGGCTGACCGGAGCTGCCCCTTCCCAGGCCGTGCTCGACCAGGCGATCCTCTCACCCTCCGGCGAGACGGTGAACGCCAGGCTGGCTCCTTGCGACGATTGGGTGAACTCCAGGTCCTCGGTTTCCGTTGGTCCGACCCGGCGCACAACCGAAGTCTGCGCTTGCGGGTCTGAGAATACGTAGTAGATGTCTTGCCCGATAACCTGAGCCGTGTTCGGTCGGGCAAAGTCCAATCCATCTGCCGGCCGGCTCCCCAGGAGCGCGCCCTCCAGGGAATACAGATGGAACTCCGAATCAACCTGTGCGACGAGGACGGGTTCAACCCCAGCCGCCTCCGGCACCCCGGACGGCTGCGAGGCCGGCTGACCCACATCGGTTGACGGCAGGACGTCGGCGGAGGGGAGCGGCAGATTGCAGGCAAGGCCGATCAGCAGCAAGGTGGCGGCGACACAGCCGGCGCGCATGCGACGAGGAAGAGGATCCACGCTACACCTCCGGAGATGTGACTGAAGGCCAGGAGACGGCAATCCCGGCGCGGCGGAGGAGCAAATTCGGGGAATGAGTGGACACGGCACATCGACCGCGCGTGCACCAGGGAGTATAGCCCCGGGAGGTCAGCAGGGCAATCGCTGAGCCCCCCTGACGGTCGGCGCATCCCCGTTGCACATTGCGCCCGATTGCAGTAGCGTGGGGAGAGCGTATTGCAGCCAACATCGAAGAGCCGGGAGGCAGAAGCCAGCATGCAGATCGGTGTCGTTTTTCCCCAAACGGAGTTCCCACCCGATCCCGGCGCGGTGCGCGAGTACGCCCAGGCCGCCGAGGCGCTCGGTTACTCTCACCTCGTTGCCTACGATCACGTGCTGGGCGCCAATCCCGACCGCCCAGGCGGGTGGGGCGGGCCCTACACCCATCGCTCCTCCTTTCTCGAGCCGTTCTGCTTGTTCAGCTTCCTGGCCGGCGTCACCAGGCGCATTGGCTTCGCCCCCGGCGTGATCATCCTGCCGCAGCGCCAGACAGCGCTGGTGGCCAAGCAAGCCGCCACGCTCGATGCGCTGTGCTCCGGCCGCCTGCGCCTGGGGATCGGGCTCGGCTGGAACGCGGTCGAGTATCAGGCGCTCGGGATGACGTTCGAGGATCGTGGCCGCCGAATGGAGGAGCAGGTGGCCCTGCTGCGCGCGCTGTGGACCCAACCCCTGGTGACCTTCCGCGGACGCTGGCACACCGTCGACGACGCCGGCCTGAATCCGCTGCCGGTGCAGCGGCCGATACCGCTCTGGTTCGGGGGAATGGCGCCAGCTGCGCTGCGGCGCATGGCCCGTCTGGGCGATGGCTGGATGACCAACGCCCGCACGCCGCAGGATGCAGCTCCACTGCTCAAGCTGCTGCGCGACGAACTGGCGCGCGCCTCGCGCACGCCGGCTGACTTCGGGCTGGAGGCACGCCTCCAGTTTGCCGAGGGTCAGGCCGATACCTGGCGTACCGCGCGGGAAGGCTGGCAGATGGTCGGGGCGACACATCTTGCCCTCAACACCATGGGGTCCGCGCTGGCCACCCCCGACAGCCACCTTTCCGCCTTGCGCCGCTTCGCCGAAGCGATGGAGATTCACAGCGCATGACCCGGGCCGACCTTCAGAGCGTGGTTGTGGTCTCTGAGGGCTGCCGGCTTTTTGGCGGGCTCTACCTGGCGGCGGCCACAACTCCTGCTCCGACCGTCGTGCTGCTCCACGGACTGCCCGGTCACGAGCGCAGTCTCGATCTGGCGCACTGGCTGCGCGGCCTCGGCATACACGTGCTGTTCTTCGCCTTCCGCGGCGCCTGGGGGTCGGAAGGCACGTATTCCCTTCACCACTGTGTGCCCGACACCTTGGCCGCGCTCGATGCGGCGCTGGTGCATCCACAGGTCGATCGAAGCCGCGTGGCGTTGGCCGGCCTGAGCCTGGGCGGATGGACGGCGCTGGCTGCCGCAGCGGTCCAACCCGCCGTGCGCGCGGTCGTGGCCATGGCGCCGCTGATCGACCCCCGTCGCCCACTGGGTGGGCAGGGCTTGGACGATGCCCTGGCGACCGAGTTTGCCCAGCCGCTGCGCCAGGTTGAGCCGCAGCGCCTGCAGCACGAATGGAACAGCCTCACCCCCGTGGACCAGCTTGCGCCGGCATTGACCGGTCGACCGATCCTGCTGGTGACCGCCGGGCGCGATCAACTCTTCCCGCCGGCGCACTACGCCGGCCTGCAGGGCCTGCTGCCGCAAATCGATTGGGTGACGTTCCCACGCGCCGACCATCTTTTCTCGGCTGTGCGCCCGGGCCTTTGCCACACCGTCGGGGCGTGGTTGCTCGACCGCCTCACCTGAGACCGCCGCCCGTCTCCAAGATCCCTGGCCCCCGAAGCAGGTACAATCCCCTCTACTCAACCCGCCCGTCCCCGCTGGACGAGCAACCCCCGTGGAAGGGATCATGCCTGCCTCAAACTTGCCAGCCGAATGCCTGATCTCTGTCGACGTCGAGACCGCCGGGCCGGCCCCATCCCGCTACGCCATGCTCTCAATCGGCGCCTGCCTGCTCGACAAGCCCGAACAGCGCTTCTACGTCGAGCTCAAGCCGGACCACCTGGCGCTCGATCCTCAGGCTGCTGCGATCCATGGCCTCTCGCTGGATCGGCTGCGCAGGGAGGGCATGCCGTCCGCTTCGGCGATGGCGGCCTTCGAGACCTGGATTCAGGCTTCATGCGGCGCCGGGGAGGTTCCGGTCTTTGTTGGCTTCAACGCCGCGTTCGATTGGATGTTCGTGGCCGATTACTTCCACCGCTATCTAGGACGCAATCCGTTCGGCCATGCCCCGCTCGACATCAAGGC
>JBFYRF010000061.1:0-15727 GCA_041302385.1 Anaerolineales bacterium
GAGATCCTGCATCGAGTCGACGCCCGACTTGAAGTGCTCGCCACTCTGGTCGACGACCTGCTGGCGCTGGCCAAGAGCAAGACCGCTGGCTTCCAGGCTGACCCCGAACCGCTCGACCTGAGCGCGCTGCTACCCCAGCTTGTGGATCGCTATCGCTCGGACGCCACGGCCAAACAGATCCACCTTGAAAGCCAGGTGCCGCAGATCCCGGTGCGCGTGCTGGCGACTCAGGAGGGCATTGGGCTGATCTTCGGCAACCTTCTGAGCAATGCCGTTAAGTACACCCCGCCTGGCGGCCGGGTCACGCTTACTCTCGTCCGGGAACAGGACACGGCTCAGGTGCGCGTGGCCGACAACGGGATCGGCATCCCCGAGTCCGAACACCCGCGGCTGTGGGAGGAGTTCTGGCGGGCGAGCAACGCGCGCAAGTCCGAGATCAGCGGGACCGGTCTGGGGCTGAGCATCGTCCGGCGGCTGGTAGAAGGCTTTGGCGGCCTGATCACCTTCCGCAGCGCGGAAGGACAGGGCACCACGTTCACCGTCGCCCTGCCTTGCCTGGAAGACTAGCCGGCAACGCTCGGACCCCCCGGCGCGCACGGCGAGCAGAGGAACACCGACGGGGCGGGCCCGTCGGTGTTCCTTTCCCTCGGCGTTCAGGCGACCAGGCAGATGCCTACTTACGCGCCTTGCGGGCAGGCTTGCCTGCCACCGCCGGCTTCGTCTCGACCGGCGCCGGAGCTTCGACTGGTGGCGGCGAGGCGGGCGGCACATCTGCTGGCGGCGCCAACACCTCCACCTCCTTGCGCGGCAGCGGCTCCGCTGCATAGCGGCGCCGCTCACGCCATTCGGTGTAGGCGAAGAACATCGCACCCGAACCGGCGGCCACCGCCGCCGCCCAGACGACCGCACCCAGGATCGGGATCCCAGCCAGCAAAACGAGGGCCAGCACCCCGAGAAGCATGACACCGGCGCGGCGGAGGTAGTGCTCTCCAGGCTCAATCAGCCTGCCAACGAGCGCGTAGCCGGGGATGATCACCGACAGGCCATACAGCGCCACGGCGAGCAGGCCCACCGCCAATCCGATCCCCGGGAGGCCGATCGCCCAAATCGAGAAGGCGAAGCCCCACATCGACTGCAGTCCGATCGCCAACCCGACAACGATCACCAGCACGGTCAGGATCGCCGCAACGACGAACAGCTGATTGGCGACGACAAAGACCAGGAAGCCCCACAGCCAGGTCGGCAGAGGCTTGCGCAGCAGCCGATCCGCGCTGCGCGTCAGGCTAGGCGGCGTAAGCCACAACACGAGCAGGCCAAGGAAGGCCAGCGGCAGGAAGGCGTACAGCCTGCCCTGCAGCCAGGCAAGCGCACCTTCGAGCGCCAGCCCGCCGGCGGGCGCCGGCGCCACCGCCGGAACCGCGGCTGTGGCCTGCGGCATCGGGCTCGAGGCAGGCGTCTGAGTCGCCTGCAACAGCGGCGCTTGCCGGACTCGCATCAGCCCGCCGCCTCCGGCGGACGAAGAGAGCGGTGAGACGCTCGGCAGTGGCGCAGGCGCCGGCTCAGGCCGCACGCTCTCCCACCATGCCTGAGCCTTCCCCAGCCAATCGCCTTCTTCCGCCGCGCCGATGATCACCCGGGCAAACTCGAACGGCCCGATGATCGCCTGCACATCGCGCCCAATGTCTCCGCCCAGGGTGGCGCCCAGGGTGGCGGCCTTGAGGTCCCTTCCGACCGTCGCGCCGGGCGGTATCACCAAGCTCAGCCCACCGAAATACAGGTTCTTGCCGATGGCGGCCTCCGGCCCGGCCAGCAGCTGTAGCGCCCCCGTGAACAGCGACCCGCCGACCTCCCCATTCAACTCGACATCCTGGGCAAGGGCGATCAGCGTGCCCTCGACACGGCCATTCAGCGCCACTTTCCCGCCGATGGCGATCACATCCCCAAGTACCGTGCCATCGATGCTGACTTCGTCCCCGGAGAGGATGATGTCCTGATCGACCGTGGTCCCAGCGGGAACCGTCGAACCGTAGATGATCTCCTGGGCGCTGGCGCTCCCCGCGCTGCCTGCCAGCAGACCTGCGGCCAACACCACCGCAAGCAATGTCCGTACGACAGCGCTCGGTTTGATGCTCATCGAAGCCTCCCTCCGGGTTGACCGGACGCGACTCCAGGGATTATACAGGCGACTGAACCGGCAAGGGAGCTGGCGCAATGCGTTGGCCTGTGCGGCCTTCCGGACAGCGCCCAGAGGCGGCTGGTGTCAGGCACGGCGCTCTCCGGCTTCGGGGCGGCGTTTTCCCTACAGGCTCAGGCGCGGCACGTCGATCACGACTTCCCTCAGCACCCGCGCCAGGTCCTCCAGCTTTTCCGGGCTGACCAGTTCGGGGACGTCCTTCTCGGTGTGGGCGATCACTGCCCACAGTTCGGAGAAACGGGCCGAGGTCACGGCCAGCGCCGGCCGGGCATGCATCAGGAACAGACTGTGATCGCTCTGATACCAAGCTTCGCCTTCGATCATTCCGGGACGCATGTGGAACGCCCGGCGAATTGCCACGGCCATCGGTGGCGGGCAGCCATAGAGCGAGAAGGCCATCTCCCCCACCCGGTCGCCAGCGCCGTCGATGTTGACCCCGAGCAAGACCTCGCTGAACCGTTCGGCGTTGCGCCGCAAATAGAGCTTCTCACCCGGAGCGCTGTAGTAGTCCTCCCCGTTGAGAGCCACCAACTCAATGCCAACGCCTGGCGTGTGCGATTGCAGAGACTCGGCCAGCAGCAGTAAGGTGACGACGCCGGCTGCATTGTCCAGCGCACCCGGAGTCCCCAGCTTGGCATCGATGTGGGCAAAGACCACGATGCGCGCCCCGGTTGTGGGGCCCTTGCGTGCCTCCACGTTGTACCCGGACGCTGCCGAACGTCTTGCGCGGATGGTCAGTCCGGCCGCCTCGCCTGCATGCCCGGCGAGCTCAGCTCCGGCGTCTTCCGCCATGTGCGCGCAGGGGATGTCAAAATCCCCATCCTCGATCAGGGGGAACGGAGAGAGGCCGCCAGCCATTCCGGGATCGCGCCCGGTTGCCGCCAGGATCGCCGCCGGCCGCTTGCGTTCCAGGCAGGCAATGATCCGTTGGTGTTCCTCTGGGTTGTAGAAAGGGAAGTTCTTGGGCATCACTTGCTCTTTGGCGAGCGAGCCGCGGATCAGCAGGACTGCCCCTTCGGCTGAAGTCCGCTCGAGCGCCTCGAGGCTGTCCACAACCCTCAGCTTGCCGTACACCTCACAGCCAAGCGAGTACGGGGACGGCACGGCCTCAAGCCGGGTGCTCCCCAGTCGCAGCTCTGCGCCGCCATGCTCCCAGTCGATGCATTCGAACTCCGGCGTTTCGACCTCAAAGCCGAACGCGGCTACCTGGCGGGCAAACCAGTCGGTCGCCGCCCGGTTGCCTGGGGACCCGACGGCCCGGCCTGGCAGCTCACGGCAAAGGAACTCCAGATGCGCCGCAGCTCGAATCGAAAGGTCGCTCATCTCACGCCTCCTCCTGCCGCATCGCCAATGAAGGGAAATCCTCTGCCTGGGCTTGATGCCAGATGCAGGTCAGGCCGCCCCTGAGACTCGCAGCGCCAGTGCGACTCTGGAGGATTCTCTGCCCGCGCAGCGTCGGGCAGGGAGGGTCACATCCATCCCCGCAGGCGGTA
Organism: Anaerolineales bacterium; assembly: GCA_041302385.1. Classification (GTDB taxonomy): domain Bacteria; phylum Chloroflexota; class Anaerolineae; order Anaerolineales; family E44-bin32; genus PFL42. The sequence continues at coordinate 3,688 of JBFYRF010000061.1, forward strand.
GTACTGCAGCGCGATCAGCTCCCTGGTCAGGCTCCGGCTCCGCGCCAATGCGGCTTCACTGGGCAGGAACGACAAGCCGGCCTCTTCAGCCCCCAGCGAACGCCCACCGGCAGCCGATGGGATCGGCGTCATCCCCGCTTGCAGGAAAGCGCCCATCGACCGGCGCAGGTGCCAACCCGAGGTGACCAGCACAAACTCGTCCACGCCCTGGCTCGCCAGCAACGGCTGGATATGCTGTGCCTGGGCATGCGTGTCTTCCGAAGCCATTTCGACCAGGATGCGTTCGGGCGGCACGCCCAGGCGAACCAGCTCGCGCTGCATCGCCACTGCCTCGGGCGTCGCCGCGGCATTGTCGCCCGGCGGGCCGCCGGAGAGCACGACCCATGGCTCATCCAGCATGCGGTACAGCCGGACCCCTTCGAGCAGCCGGACGGCGCTCGCCTCGCTGAGGGCGTCAACCCTGCCGGCCGGCCCTTCGATGCTCGCACTGCCTCCTGAGAGCACCACGATCGCCTGCGCGCCCGCGGCCTGCTGTGCAGAAGTGATCGGCGAGTATCCCCGGCTGAGCCAGTCCTCTAGCGACGAGGCAAAGGCGGGGGTCGCCAGCACCCAGTAGCCAGCCAGCAGGCCGATCAACCATACTCGCCCCAGAGTCCGGCCGCGGTCGCCGGCGAGCAGCAGGCCCACGCCGATCATCAGTCCGATGAGCAGCAAGGACATCGATCCTGGCAGCAGATACGACTTGAAGAGCAGCACGATCTCATCCATGGCTCAGCGGACTCTGCGGGGCTCGGATCCAGCGTGCGCCGCGGCCCGATGACGGCTGGCGGCTGCCATGGATCAGGCCACCTTCTCCAGCAACGATTCGTACAATTGCACGATACGCGGGGCGATCTCGGGCCAGGCATAGCTGCGGGCGTACACCGCCGCCTGTTGGCCCAGGCGTTCGCGCAGTGCATCATCCTCAGCGAGCATTTGCAGCCGGTGCGCCAGGGCCGCAGCATCGGCGGTGGGCACGTGAAACCCAGTCTCGCCATCCTTCACCAGAAAGGCCAGGCCGCCGGTCTCGGAAGCGACAACCGGCGCGCCACAAGCCATGGCCTCCAGCGCCACCATGCCAAACGACTCGTAATGCGAGGGGACAACCACCATGTCGGCGGCGGAGTAGTAGTACTGGAGCGTGTCCTGGTCGCGCTTGCCGAGAAACGCCACTACATCGCCGATGCCCAGCTCGATGCGCAGATTCTGCAAGCGCAGCATCTCGGCCGTCATGCGTTCGGGATCGGCTTCGGGATCGCCGCCGATGATGGCCACGCACATCGGCCGGCGCTCAAGAGTGCCCTCACGCTTGAGGATCGCCATAGCCTGTAAAAGGGTGTCCACTCCCTTGAGCGGCTCGATTCGGCCAACGAACAACACCATGTTGTCTCGGCAGTCCATGCCGATGAATTCCTTGGCTTCGTCAGGCGGGATGGGGTAGAAGCGGCTGATGTCCACGCCCGGCGGGATCACCACCACCCGCTGGGGATCAGCATGGTACAGCCACTGGAACTGCGCCAGCTCGGCCTGGGTGGAGGCCAGGATCTGGTCGGCCTCGCCCAGCAGCTGAGTCTCGACCGCCAGGCGCTCCGGTGTTGCCCGTTCTTCCTCGCTGCGCGCCACCCGGTTCTTCATCTCGCCCAGCGTGTGGAAGGTCTGAATGAAGGGTGTCCCCCACACTTGACGCAGGCTCAGCGCGGCGATGCCTGACATCCAGTAGTGGCTGTGGACCAGATCATACCGCTCGCCCTTGACTGCGCAGAAGCTGCGGATGCCTTCGACGAACTCGGGGATATGCGCCACCAATGCGCGCATCCCGATCGGCGACTCCGGGCCGGCCCGGACATGGACCACCCGGTTGCCGAAGCCGAGGTCGTGCAGCACATGCGGGACGTGATCGTCCTGCGAACGGGTGAAGACGTCCACGCCGACACCCTCCCGTCCCAGCTCGCGGGTCAGGTCGCGCACATAGACGTTCATCCCCCCGGTATCCTTGCCGCCCAGTGTCGCCAGCGGGCAGGTATGGAAGGACAACATGGCCACACGCATGCCGCGATTATCCCCGACGCCGCGTTTCTTGCCAAGGAATGCGGCCGGCTGGTATAATCCCCTAACCAGCGCCGGCCCTTCATGCGGCGCCTCACCTTGCAGGCCACCATAGCTCAGCTGGCAGAGCGGGCGTTTCGTAAACGTCAGGTCGAGGGTTCGAATCCCTCTGGTGGCTCCACCCTCTGCCGGCCAAGGCCGCCTGACCGGGCGGCCTTCCGCCTTCCCCGACCCTGCCTGCCCCGCCGCACGGCGTGCCTGGGCCCGCAGGGGCCAGCGGTATAATCGCCGCATGCAGCAGAACAGGCCTCCTGTCGTGATCGGCATCGCCGGCGGCACCGGTTCGGGCAAGACCACCGTGGCGCATGTCATCCTGGGGCGAGTCGGCGCCGGACATATCGCGCTGCTCAGCCACGACGCCTACTACAAAGACCTCAAGGACCTCCCCCCCGTCCAGCGGGAGCAGATCAACTTCGACCACCCCGAGTCCCTGCAGACTAACCTCCTGGTCGAGCACGTCAAGCGGCTGCGCTCCTGGGAGGCGGTCAACGTTCCAGTCTACGACTTCACCACCCACTCGAGGAAGTCGATCTCCCTCCGTGTCGATCCGCAACCGGTGATCCTGATCGACGGCATCCTGATCTTCGCCGAACCGGCCCTGCGCGAGCTGTTCGACGTGAAGATCTTCGTCGATACGCCCCCCGACATCCGCTTCATCCGCCGATTGGAGCGGGACATCCAGGAGCGGGGGCGGAGCGTCGACTCAGTCATCCATCAGTACCAGACCACGGTGCGTCCCATGCACCTGGAATTCGTCGAGCCCTCGAAGCGCTATGCAGATGTCATCATCCCGGAAGGCGGCTTGAACACCGTGGCGATGGATATGGTGGTCGCCCGGATCGAGTCTCTGGTCGGAGATCAGCGAGGAGAACCCCAAGCATGACTACGAAGAAGTACACCGCCCCGCCCGCCATGCAGATCGACCCCGCCAAGTCGTACGCCGCAACGCTGCACACAGACCAGGGCGACATTGTCGTTGAGCTGTACGCCACGAAGGCGCCCCAGACGGTCAACAACTTCGTCTTCCTGGCGAAAGAGGGCTTCTACGACAACGTGATCTTCCACCGGGTGATCAAGGACTTCATGGTCCAGGGCGGCGATCCGACCGGCACCGGCACCGGCGGCCCCGGCTACCGCTTCGCCGACGAGTTCGACCCCAGCCTCAAGCACGATGGGCCGGGAGTGCTCTCCATGGCCAATGCCGGGCCCGGGACCAACGGCTCGCAGTTCTTCCTGACGCACGTGGCCACGCCCTGGCTGAACGGGAAGCACACCGTTTTTGGCAAGGTCAAGAGCGGGCTGGACGTGTTGATGTCCATTCCCCCGCGGGACCCCTCCGATCCTCGTGCGCCGGCGGTCGCCATCCACAGCGTTGAGATCGCGGAGACTTGAGCGCCAGGGCTGAGCTCGACGGCTGGCGGCTGCATCTCACGCGCCTGGCTGGCCTGGTCCTGGTGGTGGCGTTCTCGGGCGCCATCTACTTCTTCGCGGCCCGCATCGACAACATCGAGATCTATGGCTATCCGGGAGTATTCCTGCTCTCCCTGCTCGCCAACGCCACCATCATCTTCCCTGCGCCCAGCGTGGCGGTCGCCTTTGCCATGGGCAATGTGCTCAACCCGCTGGGCGTCGCCGTGGCGGCGGGCGCGGGAGCGGCGCTGGGCGAGCTGACCGGATACCTGGCCGGCTATACCGGCCAGGCGCTTCTCCCCCACTCGGAGGCCTATGACCGCCTCGAACGCCTCACCCGACGCCACGGCGGATGGGCGATCCTGGTCCTCGCCATGATCCCCAATCCGGCTTTCGACCTCGCCGGCGCGATCGCCGGGGCGATGCGCATGCCGGTGCTCACTTTTCTGCTCTTCGCCTTTGTCGGCAAGACGCTCAAGATGCTGGTGACGGCGTTGGCCGGCGCCTACTCGCTGGATTGGCTCACGACGTTCGCAGCTGACGGCTTCCGAGTCCCCTAGCCGAGAGTGCTGTCCCCGGCGGCCAGCACATAGAAGGCGCGCGGAAACGCTTCCTGTTCGAGGGTGAGGAAGTCGGTCAGCAGGTAGCCTCGCGCGAAGGCCCCGTCGAGCAGCGCACTCACCTGATCCCGCCAGGCGGCAGCCAAGCTGGGATCCTGGCGCAGGAAAGCGGCCGTGTCGGCTGGGACTTCCAGTAACGCCAGCGGTCGGCTGGGCGGCTCCACCTCAGGCGAGGGCGTGGGCATGCCAGCGCGGTTGAGACCGGCCGGGTTGACTTGCTGGGCACCCGCTTCGAGGTAGTGCGCAAGGGTGAGCGCCGGGCGTTGCGCGCCCGCTCGTGATTGCGCCCGGCTGCTGCTCAGCCACCAATCCACTTCGATGCGCGGCACAGGCCGGCCAGCTGCAACCGTCGCCTGAGGGGAATCAACCCACCCGCTGCTGCTGGCACCCAACCGATGAAACGAGAGCGCCGCAGTTCGGCTGTCCAGCGGGTCCAATTCCCAGGTTATCAGCCCCAGGCCGTCGACCTCCGCCGCCCGCCGCAGCCCGAGCATCAGAGCCGTGGCGAGTCCCCGGCGGCGCCAAGCGGGGTGCACCAGCAGCAACGCCACGTGCAGCTTCAGCCTGGCCTGAACGATCCGCCGGTCTGATCGGCCGTCATCGCCCAGGAGGGCGACTGCGGCAGCACGCAAGCCGCTCCCGCCGGCAACCCCGATCACTTTCCCCCCGTGACGGGCCAACAACGCCAGGAACTCCGCCGCCACCCCTGCGTCGCACTCACACGCCGCCTGCAGCGCCTGCCAGTCGGCAAGCCGCTCTGGAGTATCCAGCGACACGATCTGCCACAGGATGGCTTTGGAGTCAGCGCTCACGATGGCCCCCTGGATGCGTGGGCGAACCTGGCCTTGGGCGCCAGTCAAGCGGGCGCATTGGGTCAGTCGACAATCGGGCGACGCGCAAACAATCGGCGGACGAACTCCCAGGTCCAATTGCGACCCTGGATATGGTCGAGATGTGCCTCGAGACGTGCCGGCTGCAGGCCAAAGCGGCTGGGCAGCGTGTTCAACTCGGCAGTCCGATTGGCCGCCAGGTAGTCGATCCAGAAGTCCCTCAGCGGCCAGGCGGGCAGCAAGCGAGCGGTCGCGCTCCAGGTCGCCCGCAGGTACGGCGGGCGCATATGGTTGAGCAGTCGGGTGATGCTCCCGGCGGACATCACCTCGCGCGCCAACACGTTAGCCGAAAGGTACTCCGGGCCGCCGATCTCATGCAGCCGCCCGCCGCGTTTCGGGTCAGCCATGGTCCAGCCGATCAGAGTCACCAGATCCTCGACCCAGAGCGGATGGAGCAGCACCTCCCCATCGCCGGGGAGGAAGAACACCAGGGGTGAGACCGCGGCGCCCAGCGCCAGACTCTCGGTAAGGTGATCACCCCGGCCGAACAGTGCGCCGGTGCGGAAGATCGTGTGTGGCACGCCACTGGCCTGGATCGCTTCTTCTGCCAGCGCCTTCGCCCGCAACACCGGGTAGGCCGACGAGCGGTTCGCGCCAAGGTGGCTGACGAAGATCAACTGGCGAACACCGACTTCGGCTGCCGCCTCCGCCAGGTTATGGGTGCCCTGGACGTCGGCGTGCAGCAAGTCGACCTCAGTTCCCCGGTGCTCTGCGCTGGCCAAGTGGATGACGGTGTCGACGCCGACCATCGCCGCCCGCACGCCGCGCGCATCGGCGAGTGAGGTCAACGCCGTCTCCACCCCCAGGCCACGCGGCAGCGCCGGATCGCGCCGCGAAGGTCTGAGCAGGATGCGGGGGTGTTCCCCCTCCTGCGTCAAGCGACGCAGCAGATGCCGGCCGGTAAACCCGGTAGCTCCGGTGACCAGGATCATCGGGTTGCGCTTCCTCGGGCGGTCTGCGCCGGGTCAGCCTTCTGTCTGCGCGGCGGACTGGGCGGGCAGCTCGTGAATTCTAGCACACAGGACACCGCCTCCTGTCGCCATTGCGGGTGTTATACTCGCCAGGTTCGACCACCGGAGAGGGATCCCATGGAACGCCGACGGGTCGTGGTCACCGGCATGGGCTGCCTGAGCCCACTGGGAAACGATGTGGTCAGCACCTGGCAGGCGGCACTGGCGGGACGGTCAGGCGCTGGGCCGATCACGCTGTTCGATGCCACATCCTTCGAGACCCACTTCGCCGCCGAAGTGAAGGGTTTCGACGGCGAGGCGGCGCTGGGGCGAAGGCTTGCCCGACGCACAGATCGCTTCACGCAATTCGCCCAGGTCACAGCAGAGCAGGCGCTGGCGGACTCCGGCCTGCAGGTCACCGACAGCAATCGAGATCGGATCGGGGTCATTGTCGGGACCGGCATCGGCGGCGTCGCCACGCTGGTCAACGAGAACGAGCGCTACCTTTCGCACGGGCCTCGCCGCGTCAGCCCGCACACCGTGCCCATGATGCTTCCCGATGCGGCGGCAGGTCAGCTGGCGATCGCCTTTGGCCTGCATGGTCCGAACATGGCGGTGGTCACAGCCTGTGCCTCCAGTTCGAACGCCATCGGGGAAGCGGCGGAGATGATCCGGCGCAACTGGGCTGACGTCATGCTTGCCGGGGGCTCGGAAGCCGCCATCGTGCCAGTGGCCGTCGCCGGCTTCAACGCCATGGGCGCGATCTCGCGCCGCAACGATGATCCTGCAGGCGCCTCACGCCCCTTCGATCTGCATCGGGACGGCTTCGTAATCGGAGAGGGGGCGGCCTGCCTGGTGCTTGAAGAGCTCGGGTTTGCCCGCGCCCGCGGGGCGCGCATCCTGGCCGAGCTGGTGGGCTACGGCACGACCAACGACGCCTTCCACATCTCCGCCCCGGCGGAGAACGGCGCCGGCGCCGCCGCCTGCATGCGGCTGGCGCTCAAGGATGCCGGCCTGCAGCCAGCGCAGATCGACTACATCAACGCTCACGGAACCAGCACCAAGCTCAACGACGCCAGCGAAACGGCGGCGATCAAGACCGTGTTCGGCGAGGCCGCACGCCGCGTCCCCATCTCCTCGACGAAGTCGATGACCGGGCATCTGATGGGAGCTGCCGGCGCCTTGGAGGCGGTCTTCTCCATCCAGGGGCTTGGCCAGGCGATCGTCCTGCCAACCATCAACCTGCAAACGCCGGACCCGGATTGCGACCTGGACTACGTTCCCAACACCGCGCGCACGCTTGAACTGCGGCGGGTCCTTTCCAATTCGTTCGGTTTCGGAGGTCACAACGCTTCGGTCATCTTCGCCCACCCAGACGTCGGCGGCCGGATCTGATGACCCGCTACGCCCACGTCACGGGCTGGGGGATGGCGGTCCCCGAGCGCGTGCTGACCAATCGCGAATTGGAGGCGATGGTCGACACCAACGACGAGTGGATCGTCAGCCGCACAGGAATCCGCGAACGCCGTATCGCCGACAAGAATGACAGCACCGCCACGCTGGCGACGCGCGCCGCGCGCCGGGCACTCGAAAGCGCCGACATCGGACCGGAGGCGGTGGATCTGATCATCGTCGCCAGCGCCTCGCCCGACCATCTGTTCCCGGCGACAGCCTGCCTGGTGCAGGATGCCCTGGGTGCCGCCAAGGCCGGCGCCTTCGATCTGTCGGCGGCCTGCAGTGGTTTCATCTTCGCCATCCACATGGCCAGCCAGGCGATTCAGACCGGCGCAATTGACGCGGCGCTGATCATCGGCTCGGAAACCCTCTCGCGCCTGCTCAACTGGGAAGACCGCTCCACCGCAATCCTGTTCGGAGACGGCGCCGGGGCGTTCGTGCTCGAAGCCCGCGAGACGCCCGGCGGGGTGATGGCGGGCGTGATGCGCTCGGACGGCTCCGGCGGGGGCCTGCTCGCCGTCCAGGCGGGCGGCAGCCGCTTCCCTGCCAGCCACGAGACCGTGGAGCGCAAACAACACACGATCACCATGAATGGCCGCGAGGTGTTCCGCTTTGCCACGCACGTTATGGCCTCGGCCACCCGCGAGGTCGTCAAGAAGGCCGGCCTGCAGCTGGACGACATTGAAGTCGTCGTCCCGCATCAGGCGAACCTGCGTATCATCGAGGCGGCTGCACGCGGGCTGCGCCTGCCGATGGAACGCTTCATCGTCAATATCGACCGCTACGGCAACACCTCGAGCGCCTCCATCCCGATCGCCGTCTGCGAAGCGGTCCACGCCGGGCGGATCAAACCGGGCGACCACGTGGTTCTGGTGGGTTTCGGCGCCGGGCTGACCTGGGGGGCCGTGGCGCTGCAGTGGGTGGAGACCGAGCGCAAGGTCAGCCGGTCACGCCGAGGCCGGATCCGAATACGCGGCCTGCTCGCCCGCCTACGCTCGGCCATCATGCGCTGGATGCGCAGGCTCGAAGGCCTGATCTGGGGCGCGGCCAACGAGCCCGAGAGATGAACGCACTCGGGGCGCACCCTGTGCGCCCCGAGTCTTGCCGTCCATCCTGCAAGCCAGGATCACTGCTTTTCAGGCTTGCTCAACGCCGCAACGGTCTGCAGGAACTCGTCCACCATGTCGCGCAGATAGGGCTCGGGCACAGCCCCAACCTGCTGGTGAACCACCTTGCCCTGAGCGACGAACAGCATCGTCGGGATGCCCTGCACCCCGTACGTCTGCGCCCAATTCGGACTCTCGTCGGTGTTCACTTTGGCCACGACCAGCTTGCCGGCGTACTCCTTGGCAATCTTGTCGAGGATCGGGGCAACCATGCGGCACGGGCCGCACCACGGCGCCCAGAAGTCGACGATCGCTGGCAGGGGGGATTTGAGCACGGCCTTCTCGAAGGCCGCGTCCGTCACGTGAATGGGTTCGCTGATCGCTTCCACTTCATCATCCTTTCCGGGCGCCATGATACCACACCCGATTGCCCGGTCGTGGGGATGGGCGTGCCTCAGGCTGGCAGCACCTCGAAGGCTGTCTCCAACACCACATGCTCGCTCAGGCTGGCGGCGACCGAACAGTACTTGTGCTCGGCAAGCTCGATCGAGCGGGCCACGGCTTCCGGGTCAAGCTCGACGCCGCGAACCCGGTACAGCGTGCGGATACGCTCGAATTGCCAGGGCGGCTCGGGATTCTGCGTGCCCTCCACCTCGATCTCCAGCGCGGTGACAGTCTGCCGTTTCTTCTGCATCACCTGGACGAACGTGACTGCCGTGCAAGAGGCGAGCGAGATCAGAAAGAGCTCGGTCGGCTTGACGCCGTAGGCAGCCTCGCCTTGCTGGCTTGAAACCAGCGTGGCATGCTGATTGCTGTCCGTCCCGAGGAATGCGTTGTGCTCGATCCAGACCACGCGGGCGCTGGGCATGGCAACTCTCCCTTTGGGGTGCAGTCCGGGCAGTATATCACCGGGCCTGGCGATACCCGACCCGTGGGGAGGCAGAGTCGCGGGCGGTATAATCCTGACCGGACCGAGCGCAAGAGGACTGCAGGTTGCACTTGAAGCAGGTCTGCCCAAGTTGTCATTCAACCGATCTGGCAGCGCAGGACGATGCCTGGCGCTGCCGGCAATGCGGCATGCTGTTTGATCCCCCGCTGGTCCTGTGCCCCGGCTGCGGCGGCGTCAACTCCCCCGAGGATGACGCGTGCACCGCCTGCGGTCGATCGCTGACACTGGTCGACCAGGTGCTGGACCGTCACACCGGCCCCCGGACTCCCGGCTTTCTGACCTCGGCCCGCGACCAGGCCCCGGCTTTGAAGGAGAGCGAGCTGCGAGCTTCGGATGCCCGTTACCAGGAGTTCGTCGAGATCGACCGGCGACGGGAGGAGGCCCAGGCCGTTCAAGAGGCGGCGCGCCGCAAGTCGGACCGAGCGCTGTTGACGTTCGGGATCGCACTCGCGGGGCTCGTGCTGGCGGGCGCCTGCATCCTTGGCCTGGTGCTCGCCGGATGATGCAGCCCTCTCCGGAATACCAGGTCACCCTGCCGGTCTTCGAGGGCCCGCTCGACCTGCTGCTCGGCCTGATTGAACGCGAGGAACTGGAGATCACCAGGGTCTCCCTCGCCCAGGTGACCGACCAGTACCTGGCCTACTTGCGCGGCGCGACCCATCACGAAATCGCCGACCTGGCCTCCTTCCTGGTGATCGCCGCCAGGTTGATCCAAATCAAGTCCGAGGCCCTGCTGCCTCGCCCGCCGCTGCGCTCCCCGGGCGAAGAGGATCCGGGAGACCTGCTTGCGCGTCAGTTGATGGCCTACAAGAAATACAAGCAGGTTGCCATCCAGCTGGCCGAGCGGCAGGACATGAGCCTGCATGCCTATCTGCGCCTCGCCGCGCCTCCGGCCATTGAGCCCAAGCTGGACCTGAGCGGGGTGGGCCTGCCTCACCTGCTGCGCGCTTTGCAGGCTGCCCTGGCCTCCAACGCCGCGGCCGCCAGCATCACCCAGGTGGTGGCCTCCCCGGTCGTGCGCATCCGCGACAAGATCCGCCTGATCGGCGCCGCGCTGCAAGCCGCCGGCCGCACCACCTTCCGCGAAGCGATCCGGCATGCTCGTTCCAGGCTGGAGATCGTGGTCACCTTCCTGGCCGTGCTAGAACTGCTCAAGCGACAGGCGATTGAGGCCGATCAGCCTGTCCTGTTCGGCGAGATCGAGATTTTACGCGGGCCGGACTGGCAGGACGATCAGCTGCCCCTGCTGGATCTGGAATTCGAAGAGTAAAGGATGGCGAAGAAGACCGCCACACTGGCGCCTACCGTGTCAATGACTACATCGCGCAGGCTTGAGGTTCGCCCTTCAACGAACGACTGGTGGAATTCGTCGCTCAGGGCGAAGAGCAGCGCCATGGTCACCGCCAGCACGGCGCGGTAACCGCTGGCCAGGCGCGGAGGCAGCGCCCAGAAGTAGGCGACGGCAAGCAGGGCATAGCCAATGGCGTGCCCGCCCTTCTTGAAGAGTACGTCGAATTCGCCGAGGTAGGGGATGCGGCTGGCCGGCAGCGAGGAGAAGGCGAAGATGGCCATCATCATCCCGAACGCAGGCAGCCAGCGCAGCAGAACGGCACGTGGAGACATTCGGGCGATTCTACCACCTGCTCCCCCCGGCCGACCGGATCGTGGATCATGCCCAACCGGCTGAAGGACGAGAGCTCCCCCTACCTGCAGCAGCACGCCGACAACCCGGTCGACTGGTGGCCCTGGTCGGATGAGGCCCTGGCCTTCGCACGTCAGCATGACCGTCCGATCTTCCTCAGCATTGGCTACGCGGCCTGTCATTGGTGCCATGTGATGGCCCACGAGTCGTTCGAGGATCCGGCGACGGCGGATCTGCTCAACCGCGATTTCGTTCCGATCAAAGTGGATCGCGAGGAACGCCCGGACCTGGACGCGGTCTACATGCAGGCCGTGGTCGCCATGACCGGTCAGGGCGGCTGGCCGCTCTCCGCGTTCCTGACGCCGGCCGGCGAGCCGTTCTTCGCCGGAACGTATTTCCCGCCCGAGCGCCGACACCAGCTCCCCGCGTTCAGAGAGGTGCTGCAGGCGATCCGCGACGCCTGGCGCAGCGATCGTTCCCGGATGGAAGCGACGGCACAGCGCGTGCTCGACCACCTGACACGCGCCTCGGCCCCCGATAGCCCACAGACCGAGCTCGAAATCGGATTGCTCGAGCACGCCACGCGCCGCTTGTTCGACACGTATGACTGGACCCACGGCGGCTGGGGCGGCGCGCCCAAATTCCCCCAGGTACCGGCGATCGAGTTGCTGCTTTCGCTCCACCTGCGCTTCGGGGATCGGCTGCCCCTCGATATGGCCGTCGACTGCCTGCAGCGCATGGGCCGCGGAGGAATCTACGACCAGCTGGGCGGGGGGTTCCATCGCTACTCGGTCGACGCAGCCTGGCAGGTGCCACACTTCGAGAAGATGCTCTACGACAACGCACTGCTGGCGCGCGCCTACCTGCACGCCT
>JBFYRF010000080.1:0-16986 GCA_041302385.1 Anaerolineales bacterium
GCCGGGCGGACGGCCATGCAGATGAGGGCGGTGAGGGTGACGGCAGCCACTGCGATCCGCAGCTGTCTGCCAGGGTAGGTAGTCATGGAACTGCTCCTCCGAGGATGCGAGCTGCCGCATTGGGCGAGGGACTGACCCCACTGGCTACCTTTGCTCGCGTTCTCCTGCCTGAATCCTATCCCAGCCGGCGCGCCGCCGGCCTTCCACCCGCCTCACGCTGATGTGATCCGCTCACCCGGGCCGGGTCACCCCAGGGTACTCCGGGCTCGGCAAGCCGGAAGTACCCGAGTACTGGCGCAGGCAACCCCGCTGCCCGAAGGGAACGGGCGAACCGGCCAGGGGAAGAATCGGACAGGCGGCCCGTGGATGGGCCGCCTGGCGTACGATCACTGTCGAGGCTCCTCGGCGAGGACTCGAACCTCGAACCTAGCGGTTAACAGCCGCCCGCTCTGCCGATTGAGCTACCGAGGAAGGCGCACGGATTATACCGCCGCGGAGGTGGCCGTCAAGCAATTGTCAGGTTCGGGGGCCTGGCTGGACTATAATGACGGCGATGCAAGAAGAAGTCCTTAACGCTCCGCGCAGCCTGGGGCTGGCGCGGATTGGTTTCGCGGTCGCGGTCATTGTGGCGAGCGTGATCTTTGGCGCCTGGCTGTTGCTGACTCCCGGCGGCCTGCTGGGCAAGGCCGACGCCATCGGCTACGCCGTCTGCCATCGCATCGACCTGCGCTCGTTCCACCTCGGCGAGCGCGCCTTGCCGCTGTGCGCCCGCTGCTCGGGGACCTACCTCGGCGTCCTGGTGGCCGTGGGCTCGCTGATTGCGCTGGGGCGGGGTCGATCGGGCAACTTCCCTCGCTGGCCCATCCTGGCGCTGTTCGGCTTGTTCGGGTTGATCTTTGCCGTCGATGGGTTGAACTCCTACCTGCATTTCTTCCCCGGCGCTCCCCATCTGTACGCGCCCAGCAACACGCTGCGCCTGATCAGCGGAATGCTGCTCGGCTTGGGGATGGGGGTGATGGTGTACACCGGATTCAACCAGGCGGTGTGGAGGGACTGGCTGCCGCAGCCGGCGCTGCGGCGCTGGCGGGAAGTGGCCGTGCTGCTGGCGGCTGCCGCCGGCATGGTGCTGCTGGTGCTGTGGGAGAATCCGCTGGTGCTGTACCCCCTGGCGATCGCCAGCGCGCTGTCTGTGCTGGGGTTGCTGGCCGCGGTGTACACTGTAATGGCGGTGATCGTGCTTCGGCGCGAGAATCGGGCGAGGGGTTGGCGGGATCTCGCCCTGCCCGGGTTGATGGGCTTCAGCTTGGCGCTGGCCCAGATTGCGGCGATCGACTGGATCCGCTTCGCCGCTACGCAAACCTGGAACGGGTTTGTGCTCTAAGGAGGAGATCAAGAAATGACAGAGCTTGCCGGTGTGTTGACAGCCTTCGGCCTGGCCGCCAGCGCCGGGTTGAACGCCTACGTGCCGCTGCTGACCATCGCCCTGATGGCGCGCTTCACCAACTTGCTGACGCTGTCGGAGCCCTGGGAGCCGCTCACCAGCTGGTGGGTGATCGGCGCGCTGGTGATTCTGACGGCGGTGGAGTTCTTCGCCGACAAGGCGCCGGCGGTCAATCATGTCAACGACGCCATTCAAAGCTTCGTCCGGCCGGCGGCCGGGGCGGTGCTCTTCGCCGCCAGCACCGGCGCCGTGACCAACATCCACCCGGTGGTGGCCATCATCGCCGGCCTGGTGGTTGCCGGAACGGTGCATGCGGTCAAGGCCGCCGCCGTTCGTCCGGCGGTCACCGCGACCACCGGCGGGGCGGGCAACGTCCCCGTCAGCATCGCCGAGGATGTAGCGGCCACCGCGCTGTCGGTCCTGGCGATCCTTGTGCCGATCCTGCTCGGCTGCCTGCTGGTCCTGCTGACCTCCCTGATCATCTGGGGGATCTGGCGGCGGGAGAACTCGCGGCGGACGGCCCAGCTCAGGTCGTAATCAGAAAAATCATCAGGAGGAGAAGTCATGACAGAAATGAGTTCAACCCCCGAGATTCAGCCGGCCACCCGCACCAGCACCATGGCGGTCGTCAGCCTGATCGCTGGGATCGTCGGCCTGACGCTGCTGCCGCTTATCGGCAGCATCGCCGCCGTGGTGACGGGCTATATGGCGCGCAAGGAGATCCGCGCGAGCGCCGGCGCAATCACCGGCGACGGCATGGCAATGGCGGGCTTGATCATGGGTTGGATCGGCGTGGTGCTGTCGGTTGTCGGGCTGTGCATCGCCTGCCTGCTGCTGGTGGCATTGCCGGCCGGAATCATCGGTAACGTCAATCAATACGGGGCCCTTCTCCAGGGACTGCTGTTCGCCTAGCTCGGCGACAGCAAGGGCCAGGCAGGAGAGGATTCCCGGGTGCGTGGGCAATGGTTGCGGCGCGCCCATGAGGACCGAGGGGTCGGGGTGAAGCCTGGACGAGGGCTCTCAACCGGGATTGGCCCATGGAGGGTGAGACAATGAGCGAAATGTCAACGGCTCCCGAGGGCATCGACGCGCCGAAGAAATCCCGGCCGGTCTGGCTGGTGGTGCTGGTGGTGCTGATCGTGGTGTGCTGCTGCTGCGCTGCGCTGGCGGCGCTGACAGGCGCACTGTGGAACTTCGGCGACCAACTGTTGGGCGTTACCAACCTGCCGGCAATCGGCCTGCTGGCCTGAGGCTGGCCCGGCGGAACGCTCGCCAGCAACTGACCTCGAGGCGGGGCCGGGACATGTCCCGGCCCCGCTTGCCGTTGGTCCGCGGTTCAGGCTGTGCCGGGGCGGCGCTCGGCGAAAGGTCCCTCACCCAGGCTCGCCATCCGCTGCAGTTCCTCCAGCGCCAGCCGCGCCCGCTGCCGTTCATCGGCAGAGAGCTCGAGTGCCTCGAACTCGTCCAGGTCGAGCACAATCGACTGACCGTCCGGAAACACCAACAGATCAAGCGCCAGATCCTCGCAGGTCAGGCTATCGGGCGCGATCGCGGCCGGCCGGGCGATGTTGCAGTACCAGCCCTTGAAAGCAGCGGTCTCGACGTCGTGGATGGCGAAGACGTTGTACCAGCGGTCAGTGTAGAAGGTCTCGACGAAGCGGTCGCCGCGGCGCAAACGCATCCCGTGGAATTCAACCTCCTCACGGTCAAAGTACGCCTCCAGCACGACATGCGATGGGCTCGTCTCAAGGATTTCAGCCGGATAGCGCCAGACTGCGCGCCCGGCGGCGTTGAGCTTGTGCACGACGAAGGGTGGTGGGCTCATCCAGCCGCCTCATCCGGCACACCCAGCGTCGTGAGCAGGCGTGCGACGAGTTCACCGAACTCCGGACGCGCCACCATGCTCTGCCGCCGCGGGCGGGGCAGCGTAATCGGGATTTCCCCTATCACGCGGCCTGGCCGGGCGCTCAAGACCAGGGCTCGATCGCCCAGGTAGACCGCTTCATCGACATCGTGGGTGATGAACAGAATCGTTCGCTGCAGCCGCTGCCACAGGCCGAGCAGCCAGTCCTGCATCGCCCGCCGGGTAAGCGCATCCAGGGCGCCGAACGGCTCGTCGAGCAGCAGAAGCGAGCGCTGGGTGAGCACGGCGCGCAGCAGGGCCGCCCGCTGGCGCATGCCACCGGAAAGCGCTGCCGGGTAGGCATCGGCGAAGCCGTCCAGCCCGAACAGCGGCAGCATCTGGCGAGCCTCGCCCCGGGCACGCGCGGCAGGTTCGCCGCGCAGTTCCAGCGGCACGATCACGTTGTCCAGCACGCTGCGCCAGGGGAGCAGCAGATCGCGCTGGGGCATGTAGCCAACCCGCCCGAGGCGCTCGTTGCAGTGTTGGCCATCAAGGCAGATCTCTCCCGCGTCGGGTTCAAGCAGCCCGACAATCAGGTTGAACAGCGTGCTCTTGCCGCTGCCGGACGGCCCGACGATTGTGACGAACTCCTGCTGGCCGACGGAGAAGCTGACATCCTCCAGCGCCTGCACCTCCAGGCCGTTGGCGTGGAAGCGTTTGCTGACGTGACGGACCTCGAGGGCAGGCTGCGGCGATCCACTCAAGGCAGGAACTCGTTGGTGTGGGCCGAGGACATGTCAACACGCCCAGGCAGGATTCCGTTGTCGGTCATCCAGTCGGCGTAGTCCTGCCAGACGGAGGCGGACTGTTCGCCCCAGCGTTGGGCATCCGCCTGGTACTGCGGCGAGATCCAGGCCTGACTGGCGTGGACCAGCGCCGGGTCCAGCTCGGGCGCGGCTTCCAGCAGCGCCGCCGCTGCAGCTTCGGGATCGGCTGCCGCCAGGGTGTAGCCGCGCGAGACGGCACGCAGGAAGAGTCGCACCCATTCGGGGCGAGCTTGCACGATCTCGCGGTTGGCGATCAGCACTGGCGTGTAGTAGTCGGGGATGCAGTCGAACTGGTCATCCATGTGCACGATATCCAGCTCGATGCCTTGCAGCTCAGCCTGGAGTCCCTGCCAGCCGTAGAAGATCCAGGCCAGGTCGATCCGCCCCTGCTGGAGCAGCGCCAGTGGATCGGTGAATCCGGTCTCGACGATCTCAAGCCGGGTGAAGTCGCCCCCATCGCAGGCCATCAGCCCCTGCAGCGTCGGCGCTTCGAACGGGCTGCCGAAGGCGCCATAGCGTAGGTCTTCCCAATCGGCCGGCGATAGCACATCGAGCTCGCCGCGCGAGGCGAAGCCCGAGGTATTGTGCTGCAGGATGGCGGCGATCGACACCAGCGGCACGCCATCGGCGACGGCCAGTGTCACCTGCTCCTGGAAGCTGATGCCGAAGTCGGCCGCGCCGCTGGCGACGGCCTGCTCCGCATACACCTCACCCGGCTGGATGATCTCAACCTGCAGTCCCTCGTCTGCAAAGTAACCCTCCGACTGTGCCAGGAACAGTCCGGAGTGATTGGTGTTCGGAACCCAGTCGAGCATGAGCACAAGCGGCTCCGCCGGGGCTGGGCCTGGGGCGCATGCCGCCAGCACCAACGCGCACGCCAGCCAATACGACTGTCTCATTGCAGCCTCCTTCCACCACCCTGCTGCCTTGTAGGGGCGAAGCATCGCTTCGCCCCTACGGGAACTCATCATCCCGCCTCAGAAGATCCCGGTCTCCTCCCATTGCTCCGTGCGCTGCGCCGAGTAGTACCAGGGCAGCGCGGCGCGCTCAATCAGGGTCACCAACACGAACAACCCAATGCTGACAGCTGAAGTGATCAGTATGCCGACGAACACCTGGTCGGTTGCCAGGGCATTCTTCGAGCGCAGCATGTACAGTCCCAGGCCCTGCGTTCCGCCGACCCATTCGGCAATAGTTGCGCCGACGACGCTGTAGGTGACGGCGATGCGCAGGCCGGAGAAGAAGCCCGGCAGCGCCGAGGGCATGCGCACCATCCGCCAGATCTGGCCGCGGCGGGCGCCCATGGCACGGAACAGCGCCACCAGATCGGGATCCGCCGAAGCCAACCCGTCGGCGGTGTTCAGCGCCAGCGGGAAGAAGCAGATCAATACGACGATCAGCACCTTCGAGGTCAGGCCGAAGCCGAACCAGATGATCAGCAACGGGGCGATGGCCAGGATCTGCACCGTCTGCGAGGCGACCAGAATTGGGTAGATCGCCCGGCGCAGCAAGGAGGACAGATCGACTGCCGCAGCCAGCGCCACGCCGAGCACAACCGACACGGCCAGGCCGAGCAGCGTCTCGAGCAGCGTCGTGCCCAACGCAGGTAGCAGCAACGTGCGGGTCTCCCAGCCAGCGCGGGCGACGTCTCCCGGTGAGGGGAGAATGAAGGAAGGCAGCTCGCCGCCGGCGGTCAGCGCCGACCAGCCGAGCAAGGCCAGGCTGAGCACGATCAGCACCGGCAGCAGCTGACGCAGCCGGTATCGCCAGCCGTTCTTGCGGGAAGGGGATTGTGTCGTCGTCATGCCTCGCCGGCTATTCGCTGCGATACTTGGCGACCTTGGACTGCATGCTGGTGCCATCGGCGCGGTCGGCGATCTTGATCAGCGTCACCAGCCGGCCGGCGCCAGCCTCCATCACGGCCAGGTGGGCGGCCTTGGCGATCTCGAGCAGTTGATCGAGCGGGCCCTCCATCACCGTCTCCATCGGGTCGACCTCGTGCTGGATGCCCGAGGCCTGGATCACCCGGATGGCGCGGTCGATCAGCGGGAACGGGTCGTCGGTCAGTGGAAGGATCTGGACCGAGACGTTGACGGTTCGATGCGGATCAAGCGGCATGCCGGTCTCCTCTCAGGATTCGGTTGCGGCGTTGGGAAGGATGACCACGAGCAGCGTGCCTTCTTTGAAGGACACGCGCGCTGGCTCGGAGGTGACAACGTTACTCACCCCGCGCGCGGCGGCCAGGTGCAGCCTCTCACCGACGAGGGGAAATGCCAGTCCTTCGGTGCGTACGGCGGTGGCATCACCGCCGAGGGGGATCAGGCTGACGCCGTCGCCCGCTCGAGCAGGGATCTCGCCGCCCGGCGGGTGCAGGACGAAAGCCGTCTGGCGCCCGTGCCAGAGCGCAACCTGTGCCCGGCGCAAGGCGGGATGGAGCAGGAGCATCACGTTGGCAAGCGTCATGTCGAGGCGGTCGCCGACCGCTCCCAGGACGACAAGCTCGGTCGCCCCGAGGGCACGAGCATGGAGCAGGGCGAGCTCGAGGTCGGTCTCGTCCTTGCCCGGAGGGTGGGCGATGATCTGTGCCCCATCGGCGCGCAGGCGTTCGGCTTGAGCGGACTCTATCGAGTCCAGATCGCCGATCAGCACATCAACGTGCAGCCCGAGCGTTTCAGCGTGCTGGCTGCCGCCGTCGGCGGCGATGACCCAGCGCGGGGCGAGGCTGGCCAGCCGCTGGCGGACGATGTCCGGCTCGGCCAGGTCGCCATTGGCGATCACCAGGGCGGTGGTTTCCCGCAAAGACGAAGCCACTCCTCGTAGGGAGTGGCCCGGATGCTTCGTTGCGCTACCTGCCATCCCTACGCCGGTATGATCCGGATCAGGTTCAGCGGGTCGAGGGTCCAGGCCCTCCTCTCAGCCCGGTTTCCGGGCTCCCCGTGGTGCTGTTGCTCTCAGTATACGGCGCGGGGAAGGGGGCGTCAAGGATGAGGACGTGGGACGTCGCCATCCATTGTGCTGTGCAGCTGGGTTGTCCTTGGGGGTAGGGTGGCCTGCGGCGCACAGAACGGGTGACGCATCCTGAACTCGGCTCTCAACCAACGCCATGGCTGGAGGCGCTCACGGTGCCATCCGCAACCATCGAGGCTGGACTCGAGATTCCTAGCCTTCCAGCACCGCCCTCAACCGCTCCGCCAGCTCCTGGGGCGAGAAGGGCTTGAGGATGTAATCGACGGCGCCGGCCTGCTGGCCCTGCAGGATCTCGGCCTCCTGACCCTTGGCTGAGAGGAACACGACCGGGATGTCGCGAGTCGTTTCCTGCTGCTTGACCTTCTGGCAGACTTCATAGCCGGTGAGGCGCGGCATGCGCACGTCGAGCAGCAGCAGGTCAGGGTGGGTTTCGGAGGCCAGCTGCAGGGCCTGCTCGCCATTGTCAGCGGTGATCACATCAAAGCCGTGATACTTCAGCGTGAAGGCGATCAACTCGCGAATGTCGCGTTCGTCCTCGGCAACCAGGATCGTGGTCATGCAGGCTGTCCTGCGGCGATGCGGGCGGCGTAGAGCGGCAGGCGGAAGGTGAAAGTGGTCCCTTGCCCGGGCATACCGCTGCTCTCGACCTCGATCTCACCCCCCTGCAGCTGCAGCAGGCTGCGCACCATCGGCAGGCCAAGGCCGGTGCCGGGCACGCCCAGGTCGAGGGCGCGCTCGCCGCGGAAGAAGCGCTCGAATACGCGGTCGATCTCGGAGGCCGGAATGCCGATGCCCGAGTCCCTGACGCTGAACTCGATCTTCTCTCCGGCCAGGCGGGCGGAGAGATCCAGTGAGCCGCCGGCGCGGGTGAACTCGACGGCGTTGTCGATCAGGTTCTCGAGAACCTGGCGCATGCGCTCCGAGTCGCCGGAGGCGGGCGGGAGGTCCGCCGCCAGGCTGACGTGGATGTCGAGGGGCTTGTTCTCTTGCTGGCAACGGGCAAGCGCGTAGCGGCGAGCTTCCTCGAGCAGGTCGGTGGGCGCCAGAGGCTGTGGCATCAGCTCCGCCCGGCCGGCCTCGATGCGCGATAGGTCGAGCAGGTCGGCGACGAGCCCGGCCAGGCGCTCGGTGTTGGTGCGGATGATCTCGACGTAGCGACGCTGCTCAGCGTTGAGCGCGCCGACCGCGCCCATCAGCAGGATCTCGGCGTAACCGCGGATCGAGGTCATCGGCGTGCGCAGTTCGTGGCTGACCGTCGACACGAACTCGGACTTCAAGCGGTCGACCTCGACCTCGCGGGTCACATCGCGGATGCTCGATACCGTCCCCAAGAATCCGCTTTCGCCGCGGATCGGTGTGACCTCGACCGACACCACCCGTCCGTCCTCGAGCTGGATGCGCTGCGACAGGGCGGCCGGACCGGACCGGCGGCCATTGGGCGCTGCCCAGGTCTGCACCGCCTGCGCCCACTCGCGAGCGGAAGGGCCAAACAGGCCGATCATGCTGGTCGCCGGCCTGCCGAGGACCTGATCGCGTGGAACGCCGAGGATTCGTTCAGCGGCTGTGTTGAGCAGCGCCACCTGGTGGGCGCCGTCGGTGACCAGCACGCCCTCGGCGATCGCCTCGAGCATGGCGCGTGACTTGCTGGCCTCGACCTGCTGCCGGTTGAGTGAAGCGCTCAGTTGCTCGGCCTGGGTGTGGATCAGCCGGTAGAGCTCGGCGTTGTTCATCGCCGCCGCAACGTGCTGGGCGATGGCCGCCACCAGGCGCACCTGGCTCTCGTTGAAGGCGGCCGTGCGCCGGCTGAGCAGGATCAGCGCGCCCAGCACGCGGTCGCCGGCGACGAGCGGCACCGCCAACGCGCTGTGGGCGGCATACGCAAGGTCGCTGAGCGAGATCCAGCGTGCGTCTGAGCGCAGGTCGGTAATGGCCACCGGCTGGCGGTGCTCCATCACCCAGCCAGCCAGCCCCTCGCCGTGCTGGAAGGGTGAAGGCCGGCCCTCGGGCGGAACGATTCCCTCCGGGCCGAGCCAGGCGGCGTGGCGCAAATGCGAGTCGTCCTGGGTGGCGAGCAGGATGTCGGCGCGATCGGCCCCGGTCAGCCGGCGCAACAGCACCAGCGCCCGGTCCATCACCGAGGCCAGGTCGAGACTGGTCGAGAACTCGGCGACGATGCGCAGCAGGTCCTCGATTGGCCAGCCTTCGACGCCGATCCCGGGCGCTGCGGGAGATGCGCTGAGATCAGCGGGGCGTGCCTCGCGTCGACCCAGCACAAAGGCGATGCTGGCAATGATGACCATGCCCAGCAGGGCGATGGCTGCGTACGCTACGTCCACCCGGGCATCTCCTGGCGACGGCTTCGCAGGCCGACAAGGCGGCCTGTGTACTTCCTATGAGACCGCGAAACGCGGCCTGCGGCGTATAGCTCCTCGGTCATGCGTGGGCGAACCACAGGGGGGCGGGGGGTGCAACATGCCGTCAGCTATCAGCTATCCGTTGTCAGCTTTCAGACTTGAGCGAGGCGGTTGGTAAGGCCCGCTTTGGAGAAGAGCCACGATCCCGATGGGCCCAAATCCGCCACAATCGACGCGTCTGCGGCCAATGCTTGGGGGTCGTGGGCGATGGGGAGGCGGACCCCGCTTCGAGGCGCAGGGCGAGGCGGATGGCTGAGCGACGGGCACAGCGGACGTCCATCGGTGCCGCGGCCTGTCAGGTTCTCGGCTGGGCCGGCAAATGAGGGAAAAGGGAACCGTCAGGGGAGCTGCCAGAGGCCAGTCACGCGCACGGTGCCCTTCCAGATGGAGGGCGAACCGAGCGTGTCGAGCCCTGCCCGGCCAACAGAAGGCCTTGAGGGCTGAAAGCTGAGCGCTGACGGCCGACTTCAGATCGCTGGGCGCTGAGTGCGCTCGCTCAATCCAGCGGCTGCCGGTCGATGCGGATCCGGCAGGAGGCGTCGCCGCGCGCCAGGCAGCAGGTCTCCTCGACCAGGTAGTTCTTGCCTCCGCTGATCCAGTACAGTGTCTCCTGCAGCAACCCGACGGCGGTGTGGCAGCAGGCGCCCTGCGTCTGCCGCCCCCAGCAGAACGGGCAGCGGCGCAGGTGCCAGTAGAAGGCGTCCGGCTGTTCCTCCAGCTCGACCACCTCATCGGCATACTGATTGAACACGCTGGCGAAACCCTCGACGCTGGCCTTGAGCTTCATTGGCATGGGCAGCAGGCGGAAGGTCAGGTCGGTCAGGCCGAGGTGCGGACCGAACTCGCGCAGGCTGTAGCGGAAGAAGGCCCGACCGGCGCGCAGCGCCAGGCCGCGACCGCCGCGCGGCCCATACAGGTTCTCCAGCCCCTGGTGCAGCCGGCCAACGTCGTCGAAGGGGAACTCGGGATCGAGGTTGCTGGGCGGCAGGTTGTTGACCAGGTGGCGCAGGTCGGCCGAGTTGAGCACGGCCGTCAGCCCGGTATGCCCGATGATCTCCTCCAGCGAGAGCAGCAGGCTGCGGCTGATGCTGTTGGGCAGGTAGTAGGTGGAAGGGATCGAGACCTCGGCCATCGGTCGGCGGACTGGTGCGACGCGCCCGGGCCTGTGCCGGCGCGGCTCCAGCCTACTTCTTTTCCATTTCCTCGAGGATGCTGAACAGCAACTCGAGCAGGACCTTCTTGACCGACTCGCGTTCGTTGGCGACGCAAGGCAGCATTTTGATACTGCTGTCCAGCTTAAGGGCGATGCGCAGGTCCTCAACGGTCCAGGCGTCTTTGACGTCCTGCTTGTTGGCGGCCACGACGTACGGCGTAGGAGCGTAGGCACGGAAGGTCTGCAGGATGCCCTTGGCCTCGCGGAAGGTCTCCGGTCGGGTGCTATCGACCATGACGATGAAGCCAAGCATGCCTTCCGAGAGGATCTCCCACATGAAGTCGAAGCGCTTCTGGCCCGGCGTGCCGAACAGGTAGAGCACCAGGTCGTCGTCAACCGTGATCCGGCCGAAGTCCATGGCGACCGTCGTGGTCTCCTTGAGGCGCTCGGCCTCGGTCGAGATTTTCCGCTCGGTGGACACGACGTCGATCTCGCTCACCGAGCGGATGAAGGCCGTCTTGCCGGCTGAGAAGGGACCTGTGACCACCATCTTGACGGTTTGCATGGCTGTCCTCGGCTAGAGGGTCCGGATCCGGTCGATCAAGCGGTTGACCAACGACGACTGCTGCTTGGGGTCGACCGGCGGCAGCTTCTGCGCCTGAGCCGGCAGCGGCATCCCTTCCGGCCGGACAATCTCCACCAGCCCCGCCTGCAGCAGGCCGAACACCACTCGCCGCATCTCCAGTTCGTTCATCTTGTTGGCCTTGGCGATCTGGCGGATCGAGTTCTTGGGGTTGATGAAGGAAACGACCTTCCACTCCTTGACGTTCAGGTTCAGGTTCTTGATGTCGGTGCCGGGGCGCTCGACGAACCTGAGCGCCATGTCCAGGTTGGGGATCTCATCCTGGAGTTGTTCCCATTCGCGCATGCGCCGGGAGCCCTCGATGATGATGTTCTCCATGTCCATGCGCACGACGATGCGGTCCTCCGGCGGCAACACGTCGTTGTCGAACCGGAAGAAGCCGTCGACCCAGGTGAACAGCTGGTATACGATGTCCAGCACATACTGGCGGATTGAGGTCAGGATATCTTGCTGCGAGAGGTAGCCGGCATTGATCAGCAGCAGCCCAAGTTCCTTGTCGTCCTTGTCGGGGGCGTGGGTACGGATGATCTGCGCCTGCTTGGTGGTGATGCGCCCAGCCTTGGTCAGGATGCCGGTCAGCGTCCCGTCCTCGTTCCCCAACTGAGCATAGATCAGCTTGCCCTCTTTGAAGGTCACCCAGGCGGCTTCGTTCGGCCCCTCGACGGTGAGCGTTCCGGTCTTGCGGGCAAGGCTGACCAGATTGAAGAGCTGGGTAACGCTGAAGTCGCGCAGGTTGCCCTTAAGTGCCATGCAGGCCTCTTCGCGGCGCTCCCCGGAACACGGTCATGGGTGGCGGCATTATACCCAACATGCGCGGGGCAAGGAAACGCCGGCCGCCGCCGTGGGCATCTCCCGTGCCGCAGCCTGCGGATGCAATGCTCGTGCCGGGATTCGGGATGGTTCCCCGGCGCCCGGCCCTCCCCTCGTCGGCGGGGGGCGAGGATCGTGAAAGCTGGTTGGTCAGCCGTCGGGCGGGGTCACATCTGGGCTGGGATTCGGTGGAAACGGGCTGTTGAGCGTCGGGCCCGCTATCCGTTCCCCTCGCCTGTGCCTGCATCCACCCCCACCCGGCTTCCTCCCTGCGCTGCGCAGCGGGACCGTGCGCCGTTGCTCGGGGAGGAAGAAAGCGCTTGGCCTTGGCCGGCCTGGCTGAGGGGAGAGTTCAGCGATCGAGGAGGGCCATTGGAAGCCCGGGGTGGCAGCGCAGCCCCCCACCTCCGCCCTCCTCCCGTTGCTGCGCTGCGGGAGCTTCAGCCCTTCGGGGGGAGGGAGAATGGATTGGGTGCAATCGAGGGCGCAGGTGACTGGGCAATGCGGAGGCAGCCCGGCGGCTGCGTGGGACTAGGGCTTCCAGCCGCCGCGCAGCTGGCGCACGTGCTGGACGGTCATGAAGGCGGTTGGGTCCTCGGTCAGCACCAGGTCCTTGACCTGGTCGACCTTGCGGCGCGGGACGTAGCTCAAGATCAGGCTGATGGTGCCGTGCTGACCCGTGCCAGCGAGGTAGGTGGCGCCGAAGCCCTGTGCATGCAACCGGCTCTGCAGGGCGAGCCCAAGCGTCGGGCTGATGATCCGCAGCAGACTGTGTCCGGGCGCCAGCCACTCCTCGATCACGATCCCCACCATCGTGCCGGTGGCGAAACCAGCCGCGAACGCAAACACGTTGAGCGGGTCGGCGAGAGTGGCCAGGACGCCGGAGACGGCGATGACGAAGGTCAGGGCTTCGGTGAAGCCAAAGATCCACACCATGCCGCGCCGTCCGCGGGCGACGCTGGTCACGCGCAAGGTGTCAATCGTCAGGTCGACGGCGCGCAGCACGAACACGATCGTGGCGACGGCCAGCGGCGGCAGCTGGGTCCAGGCCGGCGCCTGGGCGGCGAGCCGCAGCGCCAGGCTGGGCAGCAGATCGGTGAGGGCAGTGGCCAGTGTACTGTCCATCGCTGGTCCCAGAATCAGGCCCGCCAGAAGCCGCGGTGCAGCGGGCGGACCTCTTCGACGGTGACGAAGGCCGTTGGGTCGATCTGCAGCACGGCCTTGCGCACGCGGTCGATGTCCTTGCGCCGCACGCTGCTGGTGATCACGCCGACCGTGCCGTCTTTGCCGCGCCCCGACATCTCGGTGGCGGCGTAGCCTGCCTGGCGGATGGCGACGGCGATGGCGCTGGGGAGCGTGGCACTGATGATGCGCAGGTGACCATGGCCGATCGCCAGGCGCTCCTCGATCGCCATGCCGACCACATTGCCGGTGGCGAAGCCGGCGGCGTAACCGACGATGTTCCAGGGATTGTTCAGGTTGGCCAGCACGCTGGTGATGGCCACCACCCAGATCGCGGATTGCAGAAAGCCGAAGATCCACGCCTGCGGCTTGCGCCCGCGAATGACGAACAGCACGCGCAGCGTGTCGAGCGTCATGTCCGTTACGCGCAAAGCAAAGATGGCGAACGGCATCAAGGTAGGAGGGATGGCGAGCACATCAAGCATCAGCGTTCTTCCAGGATTGGCATGGGGCCCGATGGATCAGACGGGCTGCGGCGCCGGCCGGGCCTCGGCCGGATCGGCCAGGTACATCTGCTGCACGTAGTCCTTGACCATGCGCCGCATGCTGAACTCCGGCGACAGGGTGCGCATGGACTCCTTCATCCAGCCGATCCACTCCCCGGGCAGGTTGTCGGCCGAACGCTCGACATAGAACAGCGGAATGACCTGGTCCTCCAGGATTTCGTACAGCGAGTTGGCATCGGCCGGATCGTCGCCGTCGGTCGTCGGATCGTCGGAGCGGTTGCCGATCGCCCAGCCGTTTCGGCCGTTGTAGGCCTCGCGCCACCAACCGTCGAGGATCGACAGGTTGAGGGCGCCATTGAGCGCCGCCTTCTGGCCCGAGGTGCCGGAGGCCTCATTCGGGCGCCGGGGCGTGTTCAGCCAGACATCGACCCCCTGCACCAGGTAGCGCGCCAGGTTGATGTCGTAATCATCCAGGAAGACCATTCGCCCGGCGAACTCCGCCCGCTTAACCTGGCGGTAGACCTCCTGGATCAGCAGCTTGCCGGGCTCATCGGCGGGATGGGCCTTGCCGGCGAAGATCACCTGGAGCGGCCGGGTAGGATGGGTGACCATCTCCAGCAGCCGGTCGACATCGCGCAGCAGCAGACTGGCCCGCTTGTAGGTGGCGAAGCGACGGGCGAAGCCAACGGTCAGCGCGTAGGGATCCAGCAATGCGCCGCTGGCAATTGCCTGTACCGGGTGGACCTGTCCACTCTGCCAGCGCTGACGGGCGCGCTCGCGCACGTAAGCCACCAGCTTGCGCTTGAGGTGGCGGCGCACTGCCCAAAGCTCCTCGTCCGGGATGCGGTCGAGGTAGAGCCAGACCTCCGGATCGTCGAGCCGCTCGCGCCAGTCCTCCGGCAGATAGCGGTCGTACAGCCCGTTCAGCCGGCGGGCCAGCCATGACCCGGTGTGAATGCCGTTGGTGATGTGTGAGATCGGGATCTCTGCGGCCGGCCGCGCCGGCCACAGGAACGACCACATCTTGCGCGAGACCTGACCATGCAGTTCGGACACGCCGTTGCACCGGCCGGACATGCGAATGGCCAGAATCGCCATGCTGAAGGTCTCGCCCCACGGGTGCTTCTGGCGCGCCAGGTCGAGAAACGGCTCGCGCTCGACGCCCAGCTGCGGCCAGAAACCGCTGAAGTACTTGTCCATCAGCCAGAGCGGAAACTCATCGTGCCCGGCGGGGACCGGCGTGTGCGTGGTGAAGATCGTGGTGCTGCGAACCTTCTCGATGGCCTGCTCAAGCGTGCTGGCGGCGGCGACCATCTCGCGCAGCCGTTCGAGCGCCAGGAACGCCGAGTGACCTTCATTCATGTGCCAGGCGGCGGGGTTGTAGCCCATGGCGCGCAGGGCGCGCACGCCGCCCAGTCCGAGGATGATCTCCTGCGAGATGCGCATTTCGAGATCGCTGGTGTACAGGCGCGAGGTCAGGCTGCGATCGTTCGGCTGGTTCTCCGGCACATCGCTGTCGAGCAGCAGCAGCGGCACGCGGCCGACCTGGATCTGCCACAGGCGGGCATGCACCTGCCGCCCGGGAAGGTCGACGCTGATGGTCAGCGGGGCATTGTCCTGAGCCAGCACCGGAAGCACCGGCAGGTTCTCGAAAGCCAGGGAAGCGTAGTGCGCCTCCTGCCAACCATCCTCGCTGATGTGCTGCTTGAAGTAGCCCTGGGTGTACAGGAAGCCTACCGCCACCAGCGGCAGGCCGAGGTCGCTGGACTCCTTCAGGTGGTCGCCCGAGAGCACGCCCAGCCCGCCGGCATAGAAAGGAAGCGACTCATGCAGGCCGAATTCGGTGGAGAAGTAGGCAATCGGGTAGTTCAGCCGGTCGGGGTGGTTCTGGCTGAACCAGGTCGACCGGTTGGGATCGAGCGAATCGTCGAAGGCGCGCAGCAGCCGGTCATAGCGCTCGAGAAAGGACCGGCTTTGGGTGGCCTCGGCCAACACGCGGCTGGGGACGCGCTGCAGGAAGATCACCGGGTTGTGGCCGGCTCGCTCCCAGGCATCGGCGTCCAGGCGGCGGAACAGCCGATCGGCCTCGGGATTCCAGGTCCACCACAGGTTGTAGGCCAGCTCGGCCAGGCGGCGCAGGCGGCGCGGCAAGTTGAATTCGCGCGGCAGGGTGAAGGGCGCGTGGGGCGGGAGGCGGTTGGTATCCATGGGCGGAGTCACGATGGGGCGCGAACCTGGCTATCTTACCACGGCGGGCGAGCTGGATCGCCCTCGTCATCCGGGGTGCGACGGCACGCCGTCGAACAAATCGCGTTCGTGCAGACCGGCCGGCGCGGGCGGAACCGCTCGGGTGAAGCTCTCGCTGCCCGACGCCAGGCGGAACAACATGCCGATCAGGCCGCGGCGCGGCATGCCGCCCTGGCTGGCATGACAGGCGCTGGCCAGGGTCTTGCGCTCGACGACCGGGCGGATGTCGATGCGGGCGTGCACCGGGAAGTCCTGCGAGGCGATGTCTACCAGGTCGATGTCGCCGTTCTGCCCGAAACGACGCGGGTCGCGCCCGACCAGCGGCATCAGGCGCACCATCCAGCGCATCGCCCGCCGGGGAAAGGCAGCGTAGTACAGCTTGTTCGGTGCGTGGGGTGGGCCGGCCTGAGGCAGGTAGTCCGGGTCGGCGGCCTGGTCAAAGGCCATTACCGTCGCCCGATGGATGGCGATGTGATCGGGATGGCGGTAGCCGCCGATCGGGTCGAAGGTGATCACCACCTGTGGGCGCAGCCGGCGGAGGTACCATACCAGGCGCTGGGCGACCTCTTCGAGGGCTGCGGCTGCCAGCGCTTGCGGATGGTGGTTGTCCTGCGATCCCGGCATGCCCGAGTCACGATAGCCCAGGAAGTGCACACCGGTCAGTCCCAGGTGGCCGGCGGCGCAGCGAAGCTCGGACTCGCGCAGGCTGGCGACGTCGGTATGCCCATCGAGCAGGTGCAGCGGCGCAGCGCCGACCTCGCCTCGCGTGGCGCAGATCAGGTGCACCTCGGCGCCCCGGCCAGCGTAGAGCGCCAGCGTGCCGCCCGGTCCGAAGCTCTCATCATCCGGATGGGCAAAGACGGCCAGCAGTCGAGGCTTCGTTTCCGGGGTTGAGATCCTATCCAGGCTCATCGGGGCGGGATGATACCACGTCAATCCGGCTCGCCGAGGAC
>JBFYRF010000098.1:0-8001 GCA_041302385.1 Anaerolineales bacterium
TTAGTCTGATTCGAGCGATGCCGCCGGTGCTTCGAAATTGATCGACCGATGGGTCCCGTCGCAGATCGGCTTGCTCTTCGAGCCGCCGCAGCGGCAGAGCGCCACGGTCTGCTGCTCAACCTTCCTGACTTCACCCGCCTCGTCTTTGACCGTGACCGGACCTGGCACGAGATACGGTCCATTCAGCCGTGCCTGGATCTTGAGATCACCCATGTGCTTGCTCCTTCCGACACTTGCTTCGGGCGGCGCGGCGGAATGCGCCCCGGCAAGCAGTGTGGGGCAGCCGGAGCCCGCAGCGCGTGTTGTATCGAGCATAACCCAGCCAGGCGGTCAGTTCAAGCGAAAAGGCGCCGGGGGTCGGCGTGCCATCCATCCCTCCACGTTCTGCGGGGTGACGTGCGGAGCGGGCAAGACCGGCTGCGAAGTGGGCTGCCAGTCATCCGACGGAACCAGGGGCCGCTCGGGACAACCGAAGCGTGACCAGCGACCATCATCGGCCGCTTCCTGGCCGAGGTCGAGCACCCACACCCCTGGCTGCAGCATGGCCACCCAATCGACCACGCGTTCGCTCCACGCCAGCTGGTGCGGCGTCGGACCGTGGGTGGACCAGGTCGGATTGTCCATCCGCACCGGGTAGCACACGATCCGGGTCGTTCCGGCCGCGCGCTCGCTCGGCGAAACCAGGCCGCGGCCCAGCAGGCGGACCTCGACCTGGCCGCAGCCCGGCTGGCGCGGGTCACCTGGCCAGACCGCCGTCGCGTCGATACCTACGCACGTCCGTTCGGTTGCGATGATCTGCGGGACGTCATCGGCAGGCAGCAGATTGGCTCCAACGACGGGAAACCACCCGCGGCCGAGCCGGGGGTGCGCATGCCAGCAACGCTGCGGCCGCGAGCTGACGCGTCGGATTCGCGGGCGCCGAGGCTGCCGCCCGCCGCAGCTGGCCGTTGGACGAAGTACGCCCTCAGGATCGACCAGCCCCTTTGGGTCTCACCGGTGCCACTTGGGAGTTGCCTGCAGCCAACGCTCAATCTGGCGCGCCAGGTCGAGCGAGACTCCGGGAAGGCTCTGCAGCCCACGCAACCCCAGCGTCTGATAAACCAGGCCGATGTCCTGCGGCAGGTCCTCCACAGCCCAGGCAGCCTTGCGTTGCGCCCAAATCTTCGCCTGCGGGGCGGCTTCCAGCTCGAGAGCATAGGCGCGATTAGCGAGCACTTCAGCCAATCGCCGGTTGCGTTGACGCTTGTCTCCCGGAATGATCGGCCGGGGGATTCGGTCTGCAAGGCCGTAGTTTTCGCAAAGCCGACGGACCTCCGCGGCAATTTCGAGCGTCGCGCCTCCTACGGGCGCATAGCTCCCTGGAGGGTACAGCGAGCGGTATAGCCCGACCAGATGGGGCTGGCTACGCTGAAGGTCCTCGAGGAAGAAATCCCGCTGGGCATCAGCGAGCGTCAGGCCGCCAGCCAGGACGAAACGGCCGCCATGATCCGCGGTCCAGCGCACGATCGCCTCCAGGTTTTCCGCCTGGTCGCACACACCTGGCAGGAGCGGCATGGCGCAGCTGCCGGTGAGGATGCCCTGCCGCGCGATTTGCTCCATCGCCTGGAAGCGCAGCTCCACCCGCGGCGCCAACCGCTCGAAGGCTCGCGCTGCCGGCTCGGCGCTTGACCCCGGCGCGGCGATCACACTGAAGGCGACGACGCTCGGCGCCTTGGCCTGGATCGACTGGAGCACATCCAGGTCTCGCAGCACGAGGGGCGAGCGCTCCAGCACGAACACGGGGAACCCCAGTTCGCAGCACACTTCAAGCATCTTGCGCGAGAGCAAGAACTTTTTCTCCGCAGGCTGGTAGTCGCCAGTGAAGACCAGGTCAACGGGCTGACGCGACAGCGCCCGCCGCAGCAGCTCGGCGGCGTTCTGCTTGGGCTTGATGACGTAGGCGAAGTCCTCGGGGTGATCGTAGGGCGTGTACTTGCGCTCACGGCAGTAGCAGAAGGAGCAGCCGTGCTGACAGCCGAGATACGGGTAGGCCGAATAGCGCGTCCAGAACCAGTGGTCCGGACGCTTGCTCTTGTTGAGGATCGAACGCGGAGCGTAGGGAACGAACTCAGCGCGGCGCCCCACGACGCGCCTCCACCAGCGGCCGGTTTCCGCCGAGAACACAGCGGCAGCGGACGGTCAAGTCGCCGGCTCCTCGGCTTGCGGTGCCGGCAAGGACAGCACGAACATCAGGTTGAGGCTGACGTGCGGCCAGTGCGGACCGCGCACGTAGGCGGCATGGTTGGGACCGGTCTGGATCTCGCCGAACAGGTCCTGCCCCGCGAACCCGGCCGCTGCGAAGGCGCGGCGCCACTCCCCCAGGCTGAGCGTCGAGCAATGGGTGCGGTCGAAGACATTGGTCAGTGCCGTATGAAGTCGCCCTACCAGGCTGTAGTTCAACGGCACCGAGCCCACCAGCACCCCGGCGGGCCTGAGCGCCTGGGCCATGCGGCGCAGGACATCGGCGGGATCACGCAAGTGCTCGAGCACGTTGAAGGCGACGATGACATCGTACTGAGCCGGTGGCAGATCGGTGCGTTCAACATCGCCAATCACAATCCGCTCGCGATCGGCGGGCTCGAGGTCGCGGGTCGCTTCCTCCGAGAGCTCGAGTCCTGAGACCGCGAAGTGCGAAGAGGCAAGCTGCATCAGATGGCCCTTCCCACAGCCGATCTCGAGCAATTCCCCGCCCGGACAGCAGGAAAGGATCAGTGCGAGGCGCTTCCGGCTGCGTTGGGAGGATGCCTTGGTGCGGAAGAGGATGGATTCGAAATACGCACGATTGTATGACGAGCGCAACATACTTGCCGCAGGCGGCCTCCCGAGGGGCTGGAGTCCGTCGTCCGCGAGGTCCTGCTCCTACGGACGGGCAACCAGGATCCCCCTGCCTCGGCCAAATCATACTGGAGGATTGCGTTCGGCTCCAGCCGGGATTGCGGTCAGTAGCGATGCCCGTCACGGGGCCCGCTTCGCGGGCCACGGGGGCGGGCCTGGACCCGCGTCAGCTTTCCTGCGGCTGACCGTGTGGGATCCTCCGGCTCCCGGCCTCGCAGCCTGCACGGGCTGGCGTGCCCCCTCGGCCCCGTGGCCCAGGGCTGCTCAGAAGACGCGACGCAGGCGCTGCCCAGGGCCGACCTCTCGGCGACACCGACCGCTGGTTGGGTGGCCGGCAGCCCGGGTGCCGGGGGAGCATGCTCCCCCGCCCATCGCCGAGCAGCTCCCCCGGTTGTCGTCCCAGGCCACCTCAGAAGGCGTCCAGCGCAGGTCGACCGGCGAGCAGGATGTGGCCACGTATAATCACCCTGCATCCGGCGCTGGACGACGTATGTCCCCAGACACTCTGGCCGTCATCGATATCGGCTCTAACACCAGCCGGGTCACCGTGTTCGCACGCACGCATGACTGGCACTTCGAGGCTGTTGCCGACTCGCGTGCCGCGCTGCGGCTGCTGCGAGTACTGTCAAAGAACGGCCATCTCGCCGAGTCTGGGGTCCGCTCTCTGTTGGCGGCTCTGCGCGATTTCCAATCGGTGGCGCGCGGCGCCGGCGCCGAGACCACGGCGGCCCTGGCGACCTACACCGTGCGCAGCTCCTCGATGGCCCGTGAGCTGACGCAGCGCATCGAGGCAGAAACCGGGCTCCAGGTCCAGATCATTGATGGCAGACGCGAAGCGGAACTCGGGTTCCTGGGCGCCATTTACGGCATGGACATTGAGGACGGCGCCTTGATCGATCTCGGCGGAGGTAGCCTGGAGGTCGCCTACTTCAAGCAGCGCAGCCTCAGCCGCTCCTGGAGCCTGCCGCTGGGCGCCCTGCTGCTCAACGATCAGTGGCTGCTCAGCGACCCACCCAAAGCGACGGAGGTCGCGGCGCTGCAGGAGCACATCCGCACTACGTTGCGCGAGGCGCGCATCCGCCCGCTCAGACCTGGCGAGCGCCTGGTCGGCACGGGCGGCACGGCGCGCAACCTGGCCAGGATGGACCGCAACGGCCGCCGCTATCCAATCACCCAGCTCCACGGGTATATGCTGCCCCGGCGGGCGCTCAAGGACCTCGCCCAGGAGCTCAGCGCGCGCCCACGCTCCGAGCTGGGTCGACGGCCGGGGCTCAACCCGGATCGAAGTGAATCGATCGGCGCTGGCTGCATCGTGCTCCATACCGTGCTGCGCGCCCTGAAGGCGGGAGGGCTGGAGGTGTCCGGCCAGGGCTTGCGGGAGGGCTATGCCCTTTCGACCGTGCTCAACCGGCTTCCCCCGGCACGCGCCGTCCGCAAGGTCGCCATCGAAGCCCTATCCCAGCGCTTCAACACCTGGGACCATCGGGCGGCGCAGCGGCGTTCCGCTCTGGTGGCGGCACTGCAGGCCATTCTCGATCGAGAGTGCGGCCACGAGCTGCAGGAGATGCTGGTGCATGCAGCCTGGCTGTTGGACATCGGCAAGGGCATCGATTACGTGGATCGCTTCCAGCATGCCGCCGATATCCTGACGACAACCGATCTGGCGGGTTTCACCCACCGCCAGATCGCCGTTTTGGCCGGGGCGGTGCGGGCGGCTGACAAGCGCAAGTACGATTGGCGGATCTACCGACCCCTGCTGACGGCTGAGGACGAGATCCCGCAGCAGCGCGCAGGCCTGATCCTGGCGCTGGCCGATGAAATTGAGAAGCGGCTGCCGCCGGACTACGGCATACCGGTCGTGTTCCATGATCTCGACACGAACCAGCTCGGGCTGGACCTTCCCGCTCCTCTTGGAGGCCGCCTTTCCGTGCTGGCCGAACTGTTCCCCAGGATCTTCGGCTGGGAACTCCATTTCGAAAGGGCTGCGTGAGCGATGGGGAACCTCAAGGAGTGCACCTACCCCGGTAAGCTGTTCATTGTTGAAGGCATCGATGGGTCCGGCAAGAGCACACAGCTGGACCTACTGCATAAGTGGCTCATGAGTGAGGGCTACCTGGTGGTATCCACCGAGTGGAACTCGTCTCCCATCGTCAAGAGCACCACCCGGCGAGCGAAGCAGCGCCGGCTGCTGACCCCGATGTCCTTCAGCCTGATCCATGCCGCCGATTTCGCCAACCGGCTCCACATGCAGGTCATCCCGGCGCTGCAGGCAGGCGCCATCGTGTTGGCCGACCGCTATGTCTACACGGCGTTCGCCCGCGACAGCGTGCGCGGGGTCGAGCGCAGCTGGCTGCGCAAGCTGTACTCGTTCGCCATCCAGCCCACCGTGTCCTTCTACTTCGATGTCCCGCTCGATGAAGCCATCACCCGCATCCTGGAGGGCCGGCCCGCTCTGAAGTACTACGAGGCCGGAATGGACCTGCGGCTGAGCCGGAATCCCTATGAGTCTTTCCGCCTGTTCCAGGGACTGATCAAGAATGAGTATGACCACCTGGCCGAGGAGTACGGCCTGGTTCGAGTCGACGCTACCAAGTCGCTTGTCTCCCAGCAGAAGCTGATGCGCCAGATGGTGCGCCCCTACATTGCCGATACACGGCGCCTGGAGGGGGTAGGCATCCAGGATGCGCTGAAGGAGCACCGTCTGGCCGGGCGTTACCTCGGCGAGTCGGACCTGCTCAAGGAGGACACCCTGTGAGCACGCCGAAGTTCTACGGCATTCGTCCGCCCGGCGTAGAGGCAGAGGTCTTGCCCGGACGCCTGATCGTGCTGGAGGGAACTGACGGGGTTGGCCGCTCAACCCAGATTGCCCTGCTGCGGGAATGGCTGGAAGGACGCGGCTATGCCGTGGTCCACACAGGCTTCAATCGCTCGGAACTGGCGAGCCGCGGGATCCTGCGCGCAAAGCGCGGCAACACACTGGACCCGCTCACCTTGAACCTATTCTACGCTACCGATTTCTGGGATCGGTTGGAACGGCACATCCTCCCGGCCCTGCGGGCCGGCATGATCGCGCTGGTGGACCGCTATATCTTCACGTTGATCGCCCGGGCAGTCTTGCGCGGCGTCCCGCGCGACTGGATCGAAGATGTGTACGGTTTCGCACTCGTCCCCGACAAGATCCTTTACCTGGACATCGAAGTCGACCAGCTGCTGCCGCGCGTGATCGCCACGCATGGGCTGAGCTTCTGGGAATCCGGTCAGGACTACTTGCGCAATCCCGACTTGTTCAGCAACTACGTGGAGTACCAGCAGGCGATGCTGGCAGAGTACCGGCGGCTGGCATCCACCTACGAATTCGAGGTCATTAGCGCCAGCCGACCCGTGGGCGAGGTGTTCGCCTCGCTGCAGGCGGGGATCGAAGAAGTGCTGCAGGGTATGGGGGTCGATGAGGGGGCCGGTTTACCGCCTGGCGCCTCGGGCGGGGAGAGCGGGCCGATCGCGTCGGCGTGACCGGGTAGGCAGGGCCGAGGGCAGGATTGCGAGTCAAGCCAAGCGTCGCAGAAGCCGCGGGGGCAGCGCCCAGAGGAGTGTGGCCGTCCCTGGCCTAGCTGCGTTGTCCAGCAGGAAGGCGGCCACCCCGCCCTTCTTGAACTCGATCAGCAGGCGCGCCGAATCCCCCGTCAGCAGGTAGGATGCCAGGAGATGCATCTGCGGCTCGTGACCTACCAGCGCCACGGAGCCCGCCTGCACATGCTGCCGCAGGAGCGAGGGTAGGCCGCGCGGACTCCGGTGACCTTCCAGCGCGTCGCACTTCTCGGGCTTGGGCCAGCCAGCGACTTCCTGCAGGATCTGCGCCGTCTCCCACGACCGCTTCCAGGGACTGCTCAACACAACGCCGACCTCCGGCACAAAGGTGGCCAAGCCCCCGGCCGCGCGGCGAAATCTGTCGGCCCCTTCCGGGGTCAGAGGACGCTTGGTGTCATCCGGCCACTGCAGCGGATCACGTACCTCGGCGATCGCGTGGCGGATCAGGTAGACCTGCACGGTCAACCTCCCTGAGGCTCCGGTGGGGCTGCGGCCTCGGGCCTGGCCGCTTCGGGCCAGGCCGCCGGCCGGCGCTTCTCCATCACCTGCTGAAGCCGGGTCCAGGGCTTGCCCTGAATCTGCCGGAAGGTCTTCGGGTAGCGCTTGCGCAGCCTGGCGGCCTCCTGCATGTAGCGCTGGGAGATCTGGCCCATCAAGAACAGCGCCCGGGGCGGCAGCCGGCGCGCCTCGCCCTGCAGCAGCTCTTCCAGGCTCGCAACGGCGACATACGCATCCTGATGCATTCCCAGCAAGTCCTGCATCGAGACCATGACGGCTACGAAGCCCTCCGCCGGCGGGCCATAGACCTCGCGTGAGAACTCCACCGCGTAGCGAAGCCGCTTGCAGCGAATTCGGAGCCGATGATAGGTCTCCGGCGATGAACGGGAGTCGATCCGCTCTCCCTGCTTGATCACCCGGGCGTGATGGGCGGCGATCATCTCCGGCAACAGGGCCAGAGCGGGTGTGCGTGAGTTCATCGACCTTCGCAGGGGCCCGCGCTGGAGCATCAAGGTGTAGCGCTGAACCAGCAGTTGGTAGCGGCGGGAATCGAGCGCCCGCAGCAAGCGCGTCCTGGCCCGTTGCCGCCTCTTCTCCAGCACGACGCTCAACGTGCGCAGCGAGGTAACCTCTGCTTCCTCGGCTTCGCGTGCCCAAGAGGCAAGCCGCTCGAGCTGGATGTCCGTGTCCCGGACCTCCCCCAGCGCGCCGCCGATCCAGCGCAGCTCCTGGCGAAGCCGTTCGGCTCTTGCCGGGAGCGCTGGGGAGAATAGCGCCATCGCCGCTCTCATCCGCCGCGCCGCCACACGCATATCGTGCAGTGCCTCCGGGTCCTCTCCGACGCGTGTCCCGGGTTCGTTCTGGAGGAATGCCAGGAACTGGCGTCGCAGGATGGCGAATGCCAGCTCCCCGATCGTCTGTGTGGCGAACACACCCGTAGGACCCAACTCGGGCTGTGGCTGTGGGCTGAGCCCATGCGCCAGCAACCCGGCCTCGAACTTGGAGGTCGTGCCCGGGATCAGCCTGCAGGCCGCCCGTAGGTCT
>JBFYRF010000099.1:0-8838 GCA_041302385.1 Anaerolineales bacterium
GTGGCTCCGCTCGAGTTTCTGATGCTGGCCGACTCGTTCTTCACCGAACACGGGCTGCGCGAGAAGGTCGATATCACCTACGCCACGCCGCTACCCGGCGCCTTCACCAAGCCCATCGCCTCGCGCCATCTGGGCGATATCCTCGAACGCAAGTCGATCAAGGTTGTGCCCGACTTCCTGATCGAGCGTGTCGACCCGGACGCCCGGCGCATCGTTTCCTACGACGAGCAGAGCCTGGACTACGACCTGCTGATCAGCGTCCCGCTCAACATGGGCGACGAGGTGATTGCCCGTTCGGGGCTGGGCGACGATCTCAACTACGTGCCGGCCGACAAGCACACGCTGCAGTCGACCAAGTTCCCCAACATCTTCGCCCTGGGCGACGCCGCCTCCCTGCCGACGTCCAAGGCCGGCTCGGTGGCTCACTTCGCCGTCGATTGCTTCGCCGACAACTTCCTGCGCCTGATCGACGGTCTGGACCTGCTGCCGACGTTCGACGGCCACGCCAACTGCTTCATCGAATCCGGGTTCGGCAAGGGGCTGCTGATCGACTTCAATTACGACGTCGAACCCCTCCCGGGCCACTACCCGCTGCCGGGTATCGGCCCGTTCAGCCTGCTCCAGGAAACCGAGATGAACCACTGGGGCAAGATGATGTTCCGCTGGATGTACTGGAACCTGCTGCTCAAGGGACAGGAACTTCCGCTGCCGGCCAGAATGACCATGGCTGGCAAGCTGTACCGCTAGCGAGGCCGCCATGGAAACCGCCTCCGCCGAGCTGACCGCCAAGATCGACGCCCTCACCGCCCAGGTCGAATACCTGAGCGCCCAGGCGCGCCTGGCCGAGCGCCAACGCCAGGAGCGTGCCGAACTGGTGCGCGACGTAACCCCCATCGCCGACCAGGCTTTCCACCTCGCCATCGAGCAGCTGGAGGAGGTGCAGGAGTACGTCGACCTGGCCGACCTGCTGCGCCTTCTCAAGCGCCTGCTGCGCAACGCCCGCAACCTCGAGCGCATGCTCGACCAACTGGAGGCGGTCAGCGACCTGGCCGATACCCTCGGCCCCCTCACCGACCAGGCCTTCGAGAAGTCCGTGGAGGCACTGGCCGAGATGGAACGTAAGGGCTACTTCGCCTTTGCCCGGGGCGGAGCGCACATTCTCGACGCGCTGGTCACATCCTTCAGCGAAGAGGATGTCCGCCGGCTGGGGGACAACATCGTCCTGATCGCCAGCACCATCAAGGACCTGACCCAGCCGGAGATCCTGCTGTTCGTGCGCAATTCGCTGCAGGTGGCCGAACAGGAGATCGGCAAACCGATCGACATTTCTTACGGCGCCTTGCTGCGCCAGGCGCGTGACCCGGCCGTGCGCCGCGGCTTGGCCCTGACCTTGCGCGTGCTGCACGTGGTCGGCACCCAGGCCGAGGGCCGCGAGTCGGCGCCCAACGCCGGAAGAACGGCCGCCGCTTGAGGAAGCCGACACCCATCTCATACCCGAGACACCATCCACACATCTACAGGAGAGAGGCATGGCCACCCGCACCATCGCAGGCAAGACCGTACAAGTCAACGACGAGGGCTTCATGACCGATCCCGCCGAGTGGACGCGCGAGATCGCCGTCGAACTCGCCCGAGAGGAAGGCATCGATCCACTCAGCGAAGCCCATTGGAAGGTGGTGGAGTTCTGCCGCCAGAGCGCTCAGGGCTCCGGCAAAGCGCCGACCCTGCGCCAGATCACGACCGGCACCGGCGTCACCACCAAGGACCTGTTCGCTCTGTACCCGAAGGGACCGGCCAAGAAGGTCGCCCGGATCTCGGGGCTGGGCAAACCGGAAGGCTGCGTCTAGCCGCCCGCCACGCCACACCAAGCAAGGGAGAATGGACCATGGCTGACGAAAACCGCAAGATCGCATTCATCTGCTCCAAAGGCGATTTGGATATGGCGTATCCCGCCCTCATCATGGGCTGGGCTGCCCTGGGCAACGGCATCGACGTGACCATGTTCTTCACCTTCTGGGGTCTCGACCTCGTCACCGAGAAACGCGTGGACAAACTGGAGATTGCGCCTGTCGCCAACACCAGTTTCAAGATGAGCATGATGGGATTGCCGACCGGCAACCTGGGCATCCCGAATGCCATGGGCATTTTCCCCGGGATGACTGCCTTCGCCAGCTGGTTCATGAAGTCGAAGATGAAAGGCCTGGGTGTTCCCCCCGTGCGCGAGTATCTT
Organism: Anaerolineales bacterium; assembly: GCA_041302385.1. Classification (GTDB taxonomy): domain Bacteria; phylum Chloroflexota; class Anaerolineae; order Anaerolineales; family E44-bin32; genus PFL42. The sequence continues at coordinate 2,231 of JBFYRF010000099.1, forward strand.
GAAATGCTTTCGGATGGGGGCGCCAAGATGTACGGCTGCAAGATGACCGTGGATATGTTCGGCATCAAGCGAGAGGATTTTCTGCCCTGCATCGAGAGCGTCGTCACGGCCAGCGATTTCATGGATATGACCGAAGGCGCGCAGATCATCTTCATCTAGCGTTCGCCTGCAAGGCGATCCACGCTGCAGGAGACCAGGGGGAGGGGGGATGCCCCCCTCCCCCTTGTCCCCTGACCCCTGCCCGTCAAGCATCCCTAGGCACGATCTCAATCCTCTCTCACGTGACCCGAGGATAGGCCGCGAGGCGCTCTGGTGCGTTGGCGCTGGTTGACCCGGGCGGGAATGCCGTACCGGCGCGGCGCAAGGCCCAACTGGACATCACGATGGAGCCACGCGCACGCCGATGGGGTGATCTACTCCAGGGGACTGGGGGCGGGGATTGACATCCCCTCCCCCCATGTCCCCTGGACCCCTTCCCCCCACCCTTTCAAGCGGCGGGCGGTGTTGAGTTCCACCTGCCGGGCGCGAACCGCCGCACGAGTGCCGCTCCGTCCCACGCAACCAGGGGCAATTCGCGCCATCAATCCTCCACCTATCGCCCCGGACTCATGCTTCACCCAGAACGGGCGTGGACCAGCTTCGATCACGCATCAGGCAATTGAGGGAGAGGCGCAAAGCGCCCGAGGGGTCCCAGAACGATTCGGCACTCGCGCGGCGGTCGCTCCCGGCGAGCGCAGGTCTACCTCGCCCGCTGCTTGCAGGGGTGCGGGGGATGCAATCCCCCGCTCGCCCGCTCCCCCGCGGGGGGAGCGGGAAGGGGTGAGGGGGAATCCCTGTCAGGCAACCCACTCGCGCCAGAGATACCAGTGTCCGGCGCGATCGCCAGCATGTTCCGGCGCGCGGTCGTAGTACAGGTCAAACACCCGTCCCTGGGTGGTCTGCAGGCGGAAGTAGAAGCGGCCCACGCCCCACGAGCCGCGGCGTGCGGCCGTCGCCTTGTGCGCAGGCGCCATGTTGCGCGCCATCCGTCCGCGCCGGCGGTAGTCGCTCCAGCTCGCCAGCATGGATTCGACCTGGAATTCCGCGCCATTCCAGACGAAAGAACGCGGCGCGTCTGGCGTCTTGCTCAGCGCTGGAGGCTGATCGAAGTTCACCTGTACTGCCGCGTCGATGAACGGCCCTGGCCGCCAGCCCTCCATCGCCCTCCTCCGTCAGGCTCGCACTTCGGTCCCGGCAGGGAACCTTGATCCCCTCGGCCTGGACCCGGAAGAGATCCCGGCTATTCGGCTTCTTGCTTGCCGATCTCCTTCTGACGGGCGGCGATGACTTGCTCCGCGGTGTGCGCCGGAACCACTTCATGGTGGCTGTAGTCCATCGTGAACACGCCGCGCCCACCGGTGATCGAGCGCAGATCGCTGGTATAGCGCAGGATCTCGGCGTGCGGCACCTGTGCCGTAACCGTGGTTCGACCGCGCTCGGTGTCAATGCCCTGCACCCTGGCGCGGCGCGTGTTTAGATCGCCCATCACATCGCCCAGGCTGGCTTCGGGGATCGTCACCCGCACGGTCATGATCGGCTCGAGCAGGACCGGGCCCGCCTCGCGGAATGCCAGCTTGAAGGACTCGCGGCCGGCGACCTCGAAGGCGACAGCCTTCGAGTCGACCGGGTGTTCTTTCCCGTCGGTGACCATCACCCGGATGTTGCCCACCGGATAGCCGGCAAGCACGCCGGACTTCAGCACCCCGCGCACTCCCTTCTCGATGGCGGGCATGAACGAGTTGGAGATCGCCCCGCCGAACACCTTGTTCTCGAACGAGAAGTCCTCGTCCGGCAGCGGCTCGATCGCCATATGTACTTCGGCGAACTGGCCGGCGCCGCCGGTCTGCTTCTTGTGGCGATACATCGCCTGACCGGGCTTGGTGATCGTCTCGCGATAGGGGACGCGCGGCGTCTCGGTCTGCAACCCCACCTGGAACTTGCTCTCGGCACGCCGGATGGCGACGTCGATGTGCTGATCGCCCATGCCCTGCAGGATGGTCTGGCTTGTGGTCGGCTCCTGGCGCCAGGCGATCGTCGGATCCTCTTCTGACAGGCGCGACAGCACGGTGCCCATCTTGGTCGAATCAGCCTGGGTCTTCGGCAGCACGGCCACGGCATACAGCGCATTCGGATAGGTTGGAACCGGCAGTGTCAGCGGATGAGCCTTCTCACATAGCGTGTCACCGGTCCCGGCGGCGCCCAGCTTGGCCACCGTCCCGATGTCGCCGGCGTGCAGCACCTTGACCGGAATCTGTTCCTTGCCGCGCATCGCATGCAGCGTGCCGATGCGCTCCTCGTTGCCCTTGGTCTGGTTCCAGAGTCGGCTGTCCGAGTGCAACGCGCTCGAGTACACCCGCAGGTAGGTTAGCTTCCCGACGAATGGATCGGCGGTCGTCTTCCAGACGTAGACTGCCAGGGGGCCGCTGTCGCTGGTGGGGAGCGTCTCCTCCCCTTTCCCGCCCACGGCGGCGGCCGGTGGAGCCTCGGCCGGGGAGGGCATCAGGTTGAGCACCGCATCCAGCAGCGGGGCACCGCCGATGCCCGCCGTCCCGGCTGCGGTCAACACCGGGACGAACCGGCCCGAGCGCACGGCCGCGCGGAAACCGCGCAGCACCTCGTCGTCACCGAGCGCTTCGCCGTTGAGATACTTCTCCAGCAGGCTGTCATCGCCCTCGGCGGCTGCTTCCACCAGGCGCAGGCGGGCAGCGTCGGCCTCCGCCTGCAGGTCGGCCGGAATCGGATCTTGTTGGTCGCCTGCGCCGCTGCGGGCGGTCATGGTGAACAGATCGATCACGCCCTTGTACTCATGCTTCTCCCCGATCGGCAGCTGGATCGGGACGAAAGTGACATCCCCCGAGAGCTGTCGCGCCGCATCCAGCGCACGCTGGAAGCTGGCGCTCTCGCGGTCCATCTTGGCGATGACGACGAAGCGCGGCAGCTTGAAGACATCACAGTAGTGCCAGACGATTTCTGTGCCGACCTCTACGCCGGCGACGGAGTCCACCAACACCAACGCGCCGTCCGCCACGCGCAACGCCGAGATCACCTCGCCGACGAAGTCGGTGTAACCCGGAGTGTCAAGCAGGTTGACCTTGCGGTCCTTGTATTCCAGGCTGAGGATGGCGGTGGAGAGGGAAAGCTTGCGACGGATCTCTTCGTCTTCGAAGTCGGAGACCGTGTTCCCTTCCTCGATCTTTCCCAGGCGATTGACGGCGCCGGTCAGGAAGAGCAATGCCTCTGCCAGCGACGTCTTGCCTGCGCCGCCGTGTGAGACCAGGGCGACGTTTCGTAGGGATTCGGTTGAGTATTCCTTCATGCGCAGTGGGTCCTTCGAGCGGAGATTGTCAGATTTTCAATTCTAAAGGAGGTGGCGGGGGTTGTCAAAAGCTCCGGTCTGACCTCGATCGCGACCTAGCCCTATGCTACAATCGCCGGGGTTGATCGGTCGAGCGCATGCTTCTCAATCAGTACTCCTTCCTCATCTTGTCTGGGCTGGCGGTTGCAGGCTTGCTGCTGTGGGCTATCGCCCGCGGCGTGCGCACCGAGCGCCTGGTGGCGGTTGCCGCCCTGGTGCTGGGCTGTGGGCTGGCCCTCTTCTTGTTCGCCCCGCAGGCATCTTCCCCCCTGCCCGGCGGCGGCCCCGCAACGGCCATCGGCGGCGGAACGCCGTCGCTGCTCGAGTTCCAGAGTCCCTACTGACTGGCCTGTATGGCCGCCAAGCCGGTCGTGGACCGGCTCGAAGAACGGTTCGCCCCCGAGTTGACCGTGATCCGAGTGAACCTGCAGGAAGCAGCCACCGAGCCCCTGGCGAGACAGTACGGCGTGCAGTACACGCCTACCTTCGTGCTGTTCGACGGCCAAGGGCAGGTCCTGCTGCGCAGTGTCGGCGCCATTGATCCCGAGGCAGTGGAGCGCTTGCTGAGCGCCGCTGAATGAAGCGCCTCCGCTTCGAACTGCGGTACCTGCTGGGCGACGTTCCGTGGGACACCGGCATCTCGCCTCCCGAACTGCTGGCCTTCCTCGACCGCCATCCGCCAGGACGTGCGCTCGACCTGGGCTGCGGTACTGGGACCAACGCCCTGACCCTGGCCGAGCGCGGCTGGGAAGTCACCGCGATCGACTTCTCGTCGCGTGCACTGCGCGCGGCGCGCAGGCGCTTCGCCCGCGCCAGGACGACCGGCGTGCTGGCCCTCGGCGACGTGGCCGAGATGGCGGCTGCCTCCGGCCAATATGATCTGGTCCTCGACATTGGCTGCTTTCACAGCCTCGAGTTGCGGCGGCGGACGGCCTACGCCCGCAACCTGCGTCGTCACGTTGGCCAGGCCACGACTTACCTGCTGTATGCCATCTTCACTGAGGACACGATTGGCTCGACGCGTTGGCCCACGCCCGGGGAGATCACGTCCACTTTTTCCGAGTTCATGCGCCTGTGTGATTTCGCCGCAGGGTTCGATCGGCAGCGTTCCTCGGCCTGGTTCACCTTCGTGGCAATCCCCCCATGAGCCGGTTGTTGATGCTGTTCATGGATGGGGTGGGTCTGGGCGAACCCGACCCTGGACGGAATCCGCTGGTTGCGGCCAGCATGCCGACCCTCGACCGCTTGCTGGCCGGGCGGCAACTGACCAGCCAGTCGGTTCCCTTCGAGGGCGAACACGCTTCCCTGGTGGCGGCCGACGCCTGCCTGGGGGTCCCCGGATTGCCCCAGTCCGCCAGCGGCCAGGCCGCACTCCTGACCGGGCGCAACGTGCCGGCTGAGATCGGCGGGCATTACGGGCCCAAGCCGAACCCGGCCATCATCGCCAGTCTACAGCACGACAATCTCTTCCTGCGCGCCCAGGCACGCGGGCTGGCCTCGGCGCTGCTCAACGCCTATCCGCCGCGCTACTTCGATGCCATCCGCACGCGGCGCCGCATCTACTCGTCCATCCCGTTGGCAGTCACGGCCGCCGGCATCGCCCTGCGCACCGCTGACGACCTACGCCGCGGCCAGGCTCTCTCGGCTGACTTCACCGGCGAGGGCTGGCTCGCCCAGCCGGGATTCCCTCCGGCACCGACCTATGCTCCCGCCACCGCCGGAAGGTTGTGGGGCCACCTCGCCAGCCAGGTTGACATGGCCTGGTTCGACTACTGGCTGAGCGACTATGCCGGTCACCGGGGTACGCTCGAGCAAGCGGTCGATTTGCTGCAGTCGCTCGATGCCGTGCTGGGCGGCCTGCTTGAGGTGTGGGACACCTCCCGCGACCTGATCGTGGTGACCTCGGACCACGGCAACCTCGAGGATCTGCACGCCCGCGGCCACACCCGCAACCCGGTCCCGGCACTGGTGATCGGGGCCCGTGCGGCGCGCCGGGAATTCCTCGACGGGCTGCAGGATCTCACCGGATTCGCACCGGCCATCCTGCGGGCGCTCGGCGGAAAGTGAGGACTGGGCCCAGGATTCGTGGCGTGGCTTTGTGCCGATTCGCTGGCGAACGCAAGACCCGGAACCGAGGAGGCGACAATGGACCTTGCCAGCGGCAACCAGGCTGACCAGCGCACGCTGCTCGCCCTGGCGCGCCGGGCCGTCGAGCGTGCTGCGCATGGCCAGCCACTGGCGGCCGATGTCCCTGCCTCGCTGTCCGCCTGGCTGCGGAGCCCGCTCGCATCCTTCGTCACGCTCACTTCCGGCGGAGCGCTGCGCGGGTGTATCGGCGGGCTATATGCGACGGATCCGTTGGTCGAAGACGTTCAGTTGCATGCGTATGCCGCGGCGCGAGAGGATCCTCGCTTCCCGCCAGTGCGGCCCGAGGAACTCGCCGCGCTCCAGATCGAGGTCTCCGTGCTCTCGGCTCCGCAGCCACTGGCGTATCAGGATCCCGACGATCTGCTGCGCCGCTTGCGCCCCGGGATCGACGGGGTGATCGTGCAGTCGGGCTGGAAGCGGGCGACGTTCCTGCCCCAGGTGTGGGAGAAGGTTCCTGCGCCGGAGGTCTTCCTCGAGTTGCTGTGCGAGAAGGCCGCGCTCGCACCTGACGCCTGGCGTACCGGCAGGATCGAGATCCTAACTTACCAGGTCGAGCAGTTCGAGGAGAGCGCTCCACCGTCCTTCTTGACCTGACGGCCAACCCTCACCCCACCTGTGGGCAGGGCCTCTCAAATCAACGCCGGAAGTCCGGGCCTTCCCCGCTGGTCCAACGTCACGCCCGCAGGCGCAATCCCGCCGTCTCGGCCCGTCGAACCGGAGCTCATCTCTCGCATCGGGTGACTGCCCCGTTCCTTCCGCGTGCTTCCTGAAGTGCACGCGGGGGGCATCTTTCCCGCCGACTGGTGGTCTTCGCGAAATACGATGGTTCGCCTGGATCGAAGCTGTGAGATCAGGGAGATGACGCGCGGTCCGCCCTTGCCGCCACTCTAGCGGGCGAAGAATGGGTAGGCGACCACCAGCGCCAGAGTGGCCATGAGGCACGCCAGGATCAAGGCCCCCGGCCCGAGGCGCATCCAGGTACGGGAATTGATCGGGGTGGGAGTCTTGGTGGAGATCTCGGCGACGATAATGCCGGCCGTCGAGCCGATGATCGTGCCGTTCCCTC
>JBFYRF010000101.1:0-3542 GCA_041302385.1 Anaerolineales bacterium
CCCCCGCGACTCACTGCGCCTGGGCGAGAAGGTGCTTGCAGCAAACTCGAAACGACCGATCACCGTTTCCCGCAGCTGACGCCGCAGATCCCCGAGAAACGCCTGGCGCTGCGCCAGACGCTCGCCATCCTCGAGCATCGCGAAGGCCATGCCCGGCCTGCCCCCGGCCAGCGCCGCCAGCAGGGCCGCCTGATCCGGTGCAGCCCCGCGCGCAACCAGCGCGCCGCTGATCGCTGCAGCCGGGACCGGCTTGAGTCCCAGCACCTCACACCGCGAGAGGATCGTCGGCAGGAGCTGGTCGCCCGACTCGGCCGTCAGCAGCAGCACGGCCTGGCTGGAGGGCTCCTCGAGTGTCTTGAGCAGCGCGTTCTGCGCCTCCTCATTCGCCTGGTCGAAGTCGGGCAGCAGCGCCACTCGGCAACGCGACTCAAGCGGCGCCAAGACCAGCTGGCGTTGCAGCTCGCGGATCTGATCGACCCGGATCTGGCTCCGATCCTCCTCGACGAGGATGGTGTGCAGGTCGGAGCACTGCTGGCGCGGAACCCCCCGGCAGGCGCGGCAACTGCCACACCACGCCCCGGGCTCCGGCGGCGCGGTACACAACAGCGCCTGCGCCAGGCGCAGCGCCAACGTGCGCTTCCCCACGCCCTCCGCCCCGAGGAACAGGTAGGCCTGTCGCGCCTTGCCTGTCGCCAGGTGCTGGCGCAGCAGCTGCTCCGCCCATTCGTGGCCCGTCATGTGCCAGGACATGCAGGCATTGTAGCCCAGGCAGGCGCCAGAGGCCGCACGGATCCACCTCTCGTCCGGGTCCGCTGGGCGGGCTATAATCCATTCGAATCGAAGGTCACCCGCGATGCTCCACACACTCCTGCTGCAGTTCGTGCTCTGGCTCGACCGCCTCCGGCGCAATCACGCACTGGAGCACGCGACATTGCACCTGCTCAACCGGACGCACCCTCAGGCGCTGCTGATCGGGCGCTCCGACCGCAAGGGCTTCTACCTGTACGGTGATGTGCCGATCGAAGCCGTGGGCCAAGCGGTTTTTGGTGCAGCCCAACGCCTGCGGGCTGGCGAGTCCCGCCTGGCCATCCATCCGAACTGCGGCACCAATCTGATTGCCGCCGCAATGCTGACCACGCTGGCGACTGCCCTTGCGCTGGGTGGCGCGCGCGGCGCCCGTCAGCGATTGGAACGCCTACCGCTGGCTGTGCTCGCCAGCCTGGCTGCGCTGGTGGTCGCCCGCCCGGCCGGCCAACTGGCCCAGCGCCACCTGACCACGCAGCCGATGATCGGCGGCCTGCAGGTGCTCTCGATCGAACGCGTCGCCAAGCCAGGGCCAGTCGTCCACCGCGTCCGCACCTCGGGCTGAGGCCGGATGGACAGACAGAAGCCGACGGTCTACCTGCTCTATGGGGACGATCCACTCGCCATGCAGGAGGCGGTCGGGCGTTTGCGGGCACAGCTCGGGGATCCGCTTGCGGCGGACATGAACTTCCAGCGCTTCAACGCCCGCACGCTGGACCCAGTCCAGCTCGAAGGGGCCTGCATGGCGATGCCCTTCCTGGCTGAGCGACGGCTCATCCTGGTCGAGAACAGCGAACTCCTCAAGGATTCCAGCCAGGCGATGAAGCGCCTGCTCCAGCTGCTCCCCAGGGTCCCCAAAACCACGGCGCTGGTGTTCCTGGCGGAGGTGCCGCTCGAGCGCCGCGACGCCGACGCATCGTTTCGCTCTGCCTCCAGCCTGCACCGCTGGATCGAGGAGCATGCCGACACGGCCTATAGCAAGGCGCTTCCCACGCCGCGCGGGGAGGCATTCGAACGCTGGCTGCAGACTCGCGCTCAGCACCATCACGCCGAGCTGTCAGCCGCCAGCGCCAGCTTGCTGGCAGAGTTCACCGCCGGAGATCCGCTGACGGCCGACCAGGAACTGGCCAAGCTTGCCGCCTATGTCGGCGGCGAGCGGCCCATCTCGCCGGAGGACATTGAGACCCTCAGCCCCTACCAGGGTCAGAGCGATGTCTTCGCCTTGGTCGATGCCATGGGCAACCGCGACACCCATGCGGCCCTGCGGCTGCTCGATCAGCTCCTTGCCACCGAGGACGCACGCGCGCTCTTCCCGATGATCGTTCGCCAGTTCCGCCTGATCCTGCTCGCCCACGAGGCCCAGGCGGCGGGGATGGCCGCGCAGGACGTGCTGCGGACACCTCCATTCGTTGCCCGGAAGGCTGCCTCGCAGGCGCGCCGCTTCACGCGGCCCGACTTGGTCCGCATCTACCACCATCTGGTCGAAATTGATCTCAACTCGAAGACCGGGCGCGAGGACCTCACCCCTGCCCTGCACGGCCTGGTCGCAGGTCTGGGCAGCTGAGCTGCGCCTGCACCCAGTTCGGCCGATACAGCGGGCCTGAGCCCAACGAACCGGCTGGCCGCTCGCACCGCAGGCGAACGTGGCGCGGCGCCTCAGGCTGGCTGCCTCGTCGTCCCGCCGCCAGTTGTCCCCTTCCACCCCAAGGATCGCGCCCGCGAATGTCCGTCAGGCGCTGGACACGGCCACCCCCAGCCAGAGGTGGCCGGGCAGCACCGCCCGATCCGTCTTCAGTCGGATGGACCCAACCTGGGACGGCGGCTCGGCGCCGGCGGCCGATGGGTGGAGAAAGCACAGGTTCGGCTGCGCACCGTACTTGGCTCGGTAGTGGCTCGCCGCCCGCTCAAGCTTGGCCGCCAGGTCCAGCGTGTGATCGGCGTCGTACCACAGCATCCCTGTCGTCATCTTCATCCTCCGTCTCCTCCACGCACGCTCGGCAGCACCCGTTCCAGATGCCAGGTGCAGCGCTCACGATCCTGGGTGACGATACAGCACAGCCCATCCGCGGTGATCAGCTGATAGCGCCCGGGCCGCGCAGCGCTCCGCAGCCGCTCCACCCGTCGGACAACATGCCGCCTGCCGCGCCAGCTGAACTCCAGCGGCATCGCCGTCGGTCCCAGCGAGTGAACTGCCAATCGCCCGCCCAACTGCAGGCCGTTCATCCATCCCCGCCAGGCGCGGCTGAGGCGGCGCCAGCCAGCCACGCACTCTGCCGGATCTCGTCCAGGCAGCTCACCAGGTCGCGGACCGGCAACCAGAGCGCCCGAATTGGGAGCACGCCGCATCGGTCGAAGATCAAGAAGTCCCCTGGACACCGCTGGCCGAGGGCGACACGCGTGTCCGCCTGGGCGATCGGGTCCGCACTGCCATTCCCGGAGCGGATCTGTAACACATGAATCCCTGCCGGTCCGCCAAAGCGGCGCAGCCACGCCAGGCGTGCCTGCAGCGCGGCATGCTCCCGCCACAGCGCCAGGTCCTCGACCGCCAGGACCACCTGGGCGGGGAATCCGCCGGACAGGTGCCGCAGCCGCACTTCGTCCACTAACCAGCCGAGCAGCGCAGCTGCCCGGCGAGGTTCGATCACGGACTCAAGCAACGCATGCGGCAGACCCTCGATCATCCCCAGCTGTCGGCCGCTCGGGTCGATGGCCAGCACCCCGAGCACCCGGGGCGAGGT
>JBFYRF010000153.1:0-12899 GCA_041302385.1 Anaerolineales bacterium
CCCATGAACGTGCCTACCCCGACGGCCAGCAGGATCGCCCACTTCCGGTTCACCCCCGCCGAGGAGGACACGGCGCCAGGGGGCACAGCGCCGCGCGAGGCGCTCACCGACGCTCCCCGCTGCACGCCAGAACATGCCCGCCAAGGGCCGAACCCTTAAGCCTCAATGTCGAGGCGAGAGTGAACCCTTCCCTCACAGCAGCCCGCCGTAGCGGAGGATCAGGTAGGCTGCGTGCCCGATCACAGTCAGGGCGGGCACGATGGCGAGCGCATACGCCGTGTGCGGCGCCTCGATCTGCAGTCTGCCGTCCGGCGTGAGGCGCGGAGACCCGGGCAGCGCGTCGAGCATCACCGCGTAGTCGGGCTGGCGGGGATCGTACAGCACCGTCTCGGACTGCTGGTCCTGCAGAAGCTCGGGGTGAGTGGTGCGCGACGACAGCTCGTGCAGCCCCCCGTCGGCATCGGTGAAATCGAAGGTCAGGCGCACCACCAGGCGGTTGTTGACCGTCATCGAGGTCGGCTCGGCCGAGAGCAGGGTCGCCTGTGCCCGCACGCCACCCCGCAGTAGCTGGACGGCCTTGATGCCTTCCATCAGGCTGTAGACGACCATCACCAGGCCGATCAGCGGAAAGACGACGACGAACAAACCAAACAGGGGGATGGGCGCCTGACGCAGTCCAACGATGCGCGAGTTTTCCGGATTCGAGGCGGCGTACTCAACCCGCACCGGGTCGCCAGGCTGCAGGTCAGTCCCGACCGAGAACGAGGCACCCTCCAGATTCCGACCGCTCGGGCCGGCAAAGCGGTAGACAAGGCGGTAGATTGGCGTGCCGGGCGTGTCGTCATCTCCCCCCTCACGGAGGCTGGTATCCTCGACGGCGATGACCTGGCCACGCGTTTCGATCTGGCGCGTGATCAGGCGCAACGGGCCGCTGAAGTCGACGTTGACTGCGAACGTCCAGACGAAGATCAGCCCAAAGCCAAGGAAGAACCAGCCCATCTGGCTGAACATGCCGCCGAAGAGCGCCCGAAGCCCCAGCGCCAGGGGGACGTCCCTGGGGGGATCTTGGATGGTATCGAGGCGGATCTTGTCCCTTGGCTCGGCCACGCACCAGCCCATCGAGGTTCGGCGAAGGTCAAAGTATCATGCGGAAGACGATGGCGCAACCAGCGGTAGGGAAGCCCCTCCGCTTCCTGGCGCAGGGAGTCGTCAGTCTCCTGTCACAGGCATGGCGCGCCACGGATGGCCCGGCGCCTCCGCCTCGCGCGAGCTGGGCCGCTTAACCTCGCAGCTCGCGCAGGCGCTGCCAGATCAGGTTTGCGCCCACCAAGCACAGGACAATGATGGCGGCAAGCTTCCAGAAGGTGGCCAGCAACACGCCCAGGCCGATCAGCGCCAGGGCGACGCTCAGGCTTCCGAGGCTTGCGGCGAAGGTGCGCCGCAGGATGGCTTCCACCAGGAAGAACACGACCAGGAGCACGAAGAGGCCGAGGAAGAACTGTTGGGGATAGAACCACAGCAGCCCCGCCAGGCCCAGGAACAGGAAGCCAACGCTGAGCGAGGCCCAGGTTTCCAAGGCGCGGCTGACCTGGGCGGTCTCGACAGGCCGTGCCACGTGGCGGATATGCGCCTGGGGCTCGTCCTGCCTGCCTGCGGTGATGGAGGCCAGACGCGCTCGAAAAGCATTGAGCACCAGGCCTTCCTGATCGCGTTGCCTGCGCAAGGCGGAGAGGGATTCCGAGTCGGACTTGACCTTGGCAGCCAGCGTTCCATGGCGCTTGGCAAGGTGCGGGTTACCCTCCATCCCCTTCAGGCGTGCCCCCTCGTCCTGCAGCAGGCCCGATAGCGTCACAATCTGGCGGTCAAGGTCCTTGAGCTCCTTCTCGAGGCGCCCGATTTCCTTACGCAGCACCTGCGGCTCCTGCGGCGGAGGCGGAACCTTCTCCATGCCAGCAAAACCCAGCACGTCGGACCAGGAGGCGCGCGGCGTGCCATCCCGGTTGTACAGCGGACCGCCGGGCGCGTTCTCCCCCGAGAGCGGGTCGCGCGCGAACAGGCCCCACAACCCACGGAAGTCCCGCACCCAGGGCGTCTCGCTGTCGATCAACACCGGCGTCCAGCCATCGGCCTGACCCGGGCCGATAGCCCGGCCATCGCCGCGGGCGAAGTCGACGAAGGGGATGCGGAACGGGCTTCGGGGTGTCTGGTTGCCTCCCGTCAAGCGGCCGAAGAAGCGGTGGGCGCCGCCGATCAGGGCGGACGCCCATCGCGGCAGGGGAAGAGAGACCTCCGCCTGATACTCACCCCGGCGAAAGTACGAGGCGTGCGACCCCGCCCCGGCGTAAACAACCGGATGTCCATCCTCCAGCTCGAGGTCTTGCTGATCATCCCAGCGGCGGCGCAGGTCATCGCCGTGGAAATCGTGCGAGGCGAAGGCCACCCACTCCGGCACCAATCGCCCTCCGGTCTCATAGAGGTAGACCACGATCATCTCCCAGTCCGACTCGTGATCGTTCACCCCATGGAAGCCCGAGCGCCAGTTGTTGTAGTAGTAGAAGAACCAGTACTGCAGCGCTGTCCAGCCGGCGGCCCGGACGACGCGCCCGTAGTACACAAACCGGTCATCCTGCGCCAGAGCTTCCCGATACTTGATCTCGGCTGCCGCAGCCGTCGCCCCCGGGACACTGCCCCGCAGCCACAGGCTGGCGGAGAAGCCAGCATCCATTAGGCGAGGCAGCAGTCCTCCACGCGCCAGCCGACCAGCGCCCGGATGAAATTGATTTCCCTCCCGGCGGTGACGCTGCGCCGTCTTGCTGACTGCACGCGCGCCGCTGGTAAGCGTGAGCGGCGGCACCAGGCGCAGGTAGTGAACACTGCCGAAGACGGCCGACCGCTGCGCCGTCAGGCCATCCAGCTCGAGGGCACCTTCGGGCACAAGACAGGTCTCCTTTCCACCTGGCGTGTTGATCCACATACCGGCGCGCTCGATATAGGCGTCAACGGACGCAGGGAAGAAGGGCTCTCCCTGGGTGTAGCGGATGACCGGCTCAAACTTCCGCAGCAACTGCAGATCAGAGGCAGCAGCTTGGATGCTCGGGCGATCAGAGGGCAGCTTCATCGACCTTCTCCCCGATGCGAAAGGCGCGGCGCACTTCGGGCTGATTCAGCAGCAGGGCATTGATGGCATACACCAGCATCAGAGTGTATTGCGGGTAGCCGATCCACACCCGGGCCAGGTTGAACATCAGTCCGAGTGCCATCAGCAGGCTGAGGAAGACCCAGGCCCAGCGCTTCATGCGCAAGAGTCCGATGACCCCGACAACAGCCAGCACAACGGTGAGCACCATCACGCCCAGCAGGATCCAGTTCAGGGTCAGACTCGATCCAACCTCCAGGCCGGATTCGGACACCAGGTACTCCGCAAACCGGGCTTCGACGGCACTCGTCGCTCGGCCCAGGAGTGCCAGCAGCGACAGGGGAAGGGTAATGGCCGCCACCCACCCGGCAATGGTCACGACCACGGGACGGCGGTCGGGGGCTTCTTTCTTCCTGGCCATGGAACCATCCTTTGCAGGGGGAGAGGGCGGCTTGTCAGCCCACCGTCCTCCGTAGCACTTCGACTTCGGCACGCCGATCCATGTCCCGCTTCGGGCATGCCGGGGAGAAGGCAAGCCGCAAGTGTATGCCTGCCGCCGGCAGGCTGTCAAGACGTCCACGCTTCGAACTTGGCACTTGCCTTCCCTTGGCAATTGCGCCGTCAGACCGGCGATGGGCAAGGGGCGACGCCTGGTCGCGGCCGCGCATTTCCCAATCATCACTCCGGAAGTACAATCGCTTCATCCCTTCCCTGCCAGGAGGTGTGCATGCGCCCGGTGTACGTGGTCTCCGGCGGCGTCTCCAAGTTCGCCAAAGCGCGGCCCGACCGCACGTTCCAAGCGATCGTCAAGGAAGCCTACGACTACGCCATCCAGGACATCGGGCTCGATTTCCCGACGTTCACCCGCGCCGTGGACGGATCGGTGGCCTCGTACTTCTCCGATCACTTCGCCCGGCAATTGATGGCCGCCATCATGGCGCAGGATTATCTCGGGCTGTGCCCCAAGCCAAGCCATCGCGTCGAAGGGGGCGGCGCCACCGGCGGGCTGTGCTTGCAGGAGGCCTGGAAGTCGATTGCCTCCGGGCACATGGACGTGTGCGTGGCCTACGGTTTTGAGACCATGAGCCATGTCGAGACCTGGAAGGGCAATGAGTTCATCGCCCTGGCGTCGGACGTCTCCTGGGACTATCCGGTGGGCGGCTTCTATTCGGGCTACTACGCCATGATGGTCACCCGTCACATGAAGGAGTACGGCACGACCGTCGAGCAGATGGCGCATGTCTCGGTCAAGAATCACATCAACGCCTACCACAATCCCTACGCTCAGAAGCGCAACCGCTATTCGATCGCCGACGTGCGGGCGGCGCCGATGGTCGCCTGGCCGCTGACGCGCCTTGACATCTGCGTGATGTCGGATGGCGCCGCCGCCACGATCCTGGCCTCAGACGACGGCCTGAGACGCCTGCAGGCGGCCGGGGCCAGCCTGCCTCAGCCGCTGGTGAAGCTGACCGGCATCGGCCGGGGCACCGACGCCATGCGCATGGCCGACCGGCCGCACTTCGACTTCGAGACCTTCATGGCCGAGTACGCCACAGAACAGGAGCGCGGTTCCGACGAAACGCGCCGCTACTACCAGAAGCTGTGGGATCACGGCACGCGCTACCCCGGCGTGCATTCTTTCCGCGCCGGCCGCACCGCCGGCAACATGGCCTACAAACACGCCGGCATCACCGACCCCCTGAAGGAGCTGGATTTCGTCGAGCTGCACGATGCGTATACCTCGAGCGAGATCCAGACCTACGAGGACCTGGGCCTGTGCCGCTATGGCGAAGGCGGTCCATTCGCCGCCTCGGGCAAGGCCTTCATGCCTGGTATCGACTACGGGCTCAAGCTGCCCGACAAGCCGGTGTGCCCGGTGAATCCATCCGGAGGGCTGATCGCCTGCGGTCATCCTGTCGGCGCCACCGGCCTGATGCAGGGTGTGTTCGCCCTGTGGCAGCTACAGGGAACCGTCGGCAAGCACTTCGGGGATGAAACGCTTCAATTGAAGCAGCCGCGGCGCGGCGCCATCCACTCCCACGCCGGCACCGGCACCTACGTCACCGTCAGCATCCTGGAAAGGGAGGCGCAGCCATGACCGCATTGCCCGACCAGCGTCCGGAGAGCCTCGGCGGCTACGTCGTCCATGGCGTCCCCTTCCCCCTCGAGACCGATCCGGAGGCGCTGGCCTTCTTGAAGCGGATGGCGCCTCTTCAGATCGAGCAGCCGTACCAGATCACGTATCTGCACTCCTACGGTCAGGACAGCCCGTGGTTCGCCGCCGTGTCCAACCGGCGCCTGCTGGCCAACCGCGACCCATCCAGCGGCTACACCTATGCCAACCCGCGCGGCCACGACATGTTCAGCGGCGCCGAGACCGAGTGGATCGATATCACCGACCGCAAGGCTTCGGTGCATGCCTTCACCGTTTGCCACTTCGGCTCGGAGGAGTTTCTGCCGGAGTGCCCCTTCGTCTTGGCGCTGATCGAGTACGAGGGGGTGAACACGCTCTTCCTGACTCGACTGATGGGCCTCGATCCCCAGGCGGCTGCACTGGATTGGATTGGGATGCGGGTGCGGCCGCGCTTCCTGCGCAACAGCAAGCTCAAGCCAACGGACGTCTACTTCGTTCCGGCCGACAGCCCCGAGGCGTAGCCGCATGGCGCCCGGGCATGGTTTGTCCTGCGTTTGTCTCGCCGGCCCAGCCGCGACCCCGGCAGGCTGTCCACGCCGCGGGCGGCCCAGAGCCGTTGCGCAGCCCCAGCGATGCGGTTGGCCCGCCCCCCCGGGCACAGCCCGGCGGAGACGGCATGCCTGAAACGCTATCGCCTGAAACACCCAACCTGCGCCTGGCCGTCGGCCGACTGCGCCGCACGCTCTGGGTGTGGGCGGCCATGTTTGCCGCCCTCGCCGTCCTGCAGTGGTTCGCCCTGCAGCGAGCGCCGGACCCAGTGGCGTTGATCGACGTCCTCAGCTTGCTGCTCGTGGCGCTGGTGATCGCCCTCGATGCTCAACCGGTCTACCTGGCGCTCGTCGCCGTCGTCTGGGGGGTGTCGCTGGTTCGCCTCGTGCCCGGAGTGGCGGCGGTTTTCGGTCCGGACGTCCTGGTGGCGCTGGTCGGCAACTCCTTGCTTGAACAGCTGGCGGCGGCGATCGTGCGGCTGCTGCTGATGATCACCGCCTGGAATCAGTTCATGCTCTACCGTCTGCTGTACGGCACGGCGCAATTCCACGGCGCCGATCCGCAGACGCCGGTTATCCCAGAGGTGGTTGCCAACCGTGCGCCCCGGCTGGCCTCGGCCGGCCGCTGGCTGGCTGCCGCGGCGCTGGCCCTGGCGCTCAGCGCCATTCCTTTGGCGGACCCCGCCGCCCAGGCCCTCGCCCTGCATGCAGCACTGGCCCTGGCGACCATCGCCCTCGGCCTGGGCGTGGGCGCCGCTTTCTCGCCGCTGCCGCGCCGCGCCCCCGCCCTCCAGGCAGCCGCCGTCGCCGCAGCAGCCTACCTGCTGGCCCTGCTCGTGGGGGCCTGGTCGGCGACTTGACGACCCATCGCGCGACCCAGCCCTCCAACTCATCAGCGCCTCCCCCTGGCCCGGCCGGCGGAGGTGTCCTGCGCAGCTTCCGGCCGCCGCGCGCCTACCGCGCACTGCTGTGGGGGCTTGCCCTGTTTGCCTGGCTGATTGCCGCAATCCTGACCTTGATCGGCCTGTGGCGCTGGGGCTTGGCCCTGCTGCACTACGGTCCGGTGGTCGTCTGGCCCTGGTCGGCGCCGTGGCTGCTCGCGGCGACAGCCGCCGGGCTCCTCTCGCTCTGGCTCACGCTGAATGCCTTCAACGCGGCGCACCGGGCCGTCCACGAACTGCGCACCGGCCTGCTGATCGAGCGGCGCAGGGACCGGACGCACGTTCCATGGAGCGCGGTCTCTGCCATCTATACCTCGGCGATTCACTACCGCATCCCGCTCTTGAGCACGCCACGCGTGACGATCGAACTGCTCTCGCAGAGCGGACGCAAGGTGCGCTTGCCGGCAGTGCTGGCCGGCGCCGAGCAGTTGGTGAGCTCGATCAAGGCACGCACCTACCCCCGGCTGCTCGAGGAGTATCGCCAGGCATTCAACGCCGGTCAGCCGCTGGATTTCGGCCCGCTGCAGCTTAGCCGGACCGGGCTACGGCATGGCCAGCAGGTACTCCCCTGGAGCGAAATAGAGTCTGTTACACTCGAGCGCGGTCGGCTGCACGTCCACCCACGGCGTGGCCGGGGATGGCGCATCGCCGTCCGCCGAATACCCAACGCTGAGGTCTGTCTGCAGCTCGCATCCCACTTGGGTGGTGGAGCATGACCCCGAAGCAACGCCGCATTGCTGCCATCTTGCTGCTTGTACTGCTTGCCCCTGGCTGTGGATTGCTGCCTTCGGCCCCAACCCCCGACGCCTCGCCGCCGCAGACCAGCCCTACGCCCGGAGAGGCGCAGGTTGTCTTTCGCACCATCCCACCCGCCGGTACGCCCAGCGACGCAGGCCTGTCGCTGCTTGTGATGGACCCCGTGACCGGCTTCGCCTACAACAATCTGTCCAACCCGATGCAAGCCATGGGGGATGGCACGTGGCAGGTGAGGCTCAGTCTGGCGACGGGTTCGCTGGTCTACTATCGCTACACCCGGAATCAACCGACAGTCGCAGATGAGTACACCACCACCGGGGAACCGGTGTCGTACCGCCTGGCCATTGTCAACGGCGAAACCCTGGTGGATGACGTAATCGCTGCCTGGCAGGACGCACCCTTCAGCGGCGCCGCCGGACGGCTGATCGGTCGGCTGACCGACGCCTCGGCTGGACAGCCGCTGCCCGAACTGCAGGTGACGGCCGGCGGGATGCGGACCTTCACCGATGGGGAGGGGAGATTCCGCCTCGACGGACTGGTCCCCGGCCTGCACACGGTGGCGATCAGCAGCCCGAGCGGAGCCTATCTACCCGTACAGCAAGGAGCGATCATCGCCGCCGAGAGCGCCACGCCGGCCGATCTGGCGCTGCAGCCAGCCACCCCGATCCAGGTCGCGTTCGAGGTCACCGTCCCCGAAGGAACACCGACCACTCAGCCCTGGCGGGTCACTGGCAACTCGACACAACTCGGCCACGCCTTCGCCGATCTACAGGGCGGGGTGCGCGGCCTGGCGGCGGCCAGCCCAACGATGGTCCAGATCGACTCGACGCACGCTCTGCTGCTGCTCTCGCTGTACAGCGGAATGGACCTGCGCTACAAGTACACCCTCGGCGATGGGCTGTGGAGCGCAGAGCGCTCCTCCGCCGGAGCGTTCTACACCCGACAGGTGATTCTGCCGGACCACGACCTGACGCTCACCGACACCGTCAGCCGATGGGACAGCGGCGGCAAGGGGCCAGTGGTCTTCCGGGTCAGCGTGCCGGAAGTGACACCAGTCTCCGAGCAAGTGAGCCTGCAGCTGAATCCTTTTGCCTGGTTCGCCCCGCTGCCCATGACTCCCACCGGCGCCGGCAGCTGGCAGTTCAGCCTGCTGGGCCCGCTCGATTTCGATTTCCCGCTTACCTACCGCTACTGCCGAAACCTGCAGTGCAGCAGCGCCGTGGAGGTTCCACCCTCAGACGCCAACGCGCGGCAAATTAGCCCGCCCGATGGCCCGATCGAGCGCGCCGACACGGTGGATGCCTGGGCCGCATATCCTGCGCCACCCAGCGAAGTCACCGTCGTCGCGCCGGACCTGACGCCCCGCCCGGGTTTGCAGGCCGGCGTCGAGCTGGCGCCGATCTACGATCCGACCTGGTCCGCCTCAATGCCACAGGCCCTGGCCGAACTCGCCGGCATTGGCTCGAACGCCGTGGTCTTCACGCCAACCTGGGCAATGAAGGCCGCTGCGCCTGCTCCAGTGCTCGGGTTTGAGCCCGGCCTCGGCCCGTTCCAGCACGAGCTGACCTCAGCCATCCGCGAGGCCCATCGGCTCGGCATGCAGCCGATTCTGCACCCGATGCTCCGGGCGCCGGGCGAGGATTCCTCCGCCTGGTGGTCCGCCTCCGTTCGGGACGGACCCTGGTGGACCGTCTGGTTCGAGATGTATCGTTCGTTTGTGCTGACCTACGCCCGCCTGGCGGCCGAAGCCGGCGCCTCCAAGCTCGTGCTGGGCGGCCCAGAAGTGGCCCCCGCGCTTCCTTCTGGCCGGCTGCCCGGCGGCTCGCCGTCCGGCTCGCCGGCGGACGCCGATCTGCGCTGGCGGACTCTCATTGCAGAGGTGCGCGCCGTCTTCCCCGGCCGGATCGCCTTCGAGCTCGAGCTAGGGAGGACGCTGCAACCGCCACCCAGCTTCCTTGATGCCGTCGACGAAGTGCATGTGTACTTCCATCCCTCGCTGGTGCCGGGCGAAACAGCCACGCCCGAGGAAATGGCCGCCATGGTCCTGGCGCTGATCGAGGGCAGCCTGCTCGCCATGCCTGAGCTTGCCGACAAGCCGCTCGTGCTGAGCGTCGAGTACCTGTCCGTCGACGGCGGCGCGACGGGCTGCGTGGCAACCGGTGGGGATTGCCTGCCGCCGTCTGCATTCGATGCAGGCGCGCAAGGCGCTCCTTCGCTGCCGGTTGACCTCGTCGAGCAAGCCAATGCCTTCAACGCCGTCCTGCTGGATGTATACCCGCGTCCGGAAATCACCGGGGTCTTCGCACGCCGCTATCATCCTGCCGCAGCCCTGCAGGACATGTCTGCGTCGGTTAACGGGAAACCCGCGCGGGACGTGCTCTGGTACTGGTACTCCCGCGTGCTAACCCGCTGACCCTGGCCAGGGGGACGACGCCCGTAAGCGGCACAGCGGTGGCCCCCCGCCTGGTGGTCTCAGGTTGCGCTGGGATCGGCCAGCGCGCCGCAATCGCCCCAGCGCAGCCTGCCTTGCCCAGCTGGCGGATACGCCGCCGGCACATGCACCGGGGGTAGCCATGGACTTCCAACTGACCGACGAACAGCGAATGTGGCAGCAGACGGTGCATGACTACTGCACCCGCCGCCTGCGGCCATCGGCCGCCGAGTACGATCAGCGGGCTGAACTGAATCTCCCCGCCCTCAAGGCAATGGCGCCAATCGGCCTGCTGGGCATGCTCGTTCCCGAGGCCTACGGGGGTGCCGAACTAGACGCCGTCAGCATGGCCCTGGCGATCGAGGAGCTCGGCGCGGCCTGCGGCGGCACGGCGCTGACGGTCGCTGCTCACAATGGACTTGGGTGTGCACCAATTGTCCTATTCGGCACCCAGGCCCAGAAGGAACGCTGGCTGCCTGGCCTGGCGTCCGGCGAGGCGGGACTCGGCGCCCTGGCACTCACGGAGCCCGGCGCCGGATCGGACCTGGGGGGCATTCAGACCACCGCTCGCCGCCAGGGGGAGGAGTGGATCATCCGCGGCAGCAAGGCCTGGATCACCAACGCCGGCGATGCAGCCGTCATCAACACCTTGTGCCGGACCTCCGACAAGCCCGGATCACACGCCCTGAGCATGGTTCTCGTCCCAAGGGACGCAGCCGGATTGCACATCCATCCGCCTGAGAAGAAGATGGGCGTGCGCGCCTCGCCCACGCATGCCATCAGCTACGAGGATGTGCGGCTGCCGGCCGATCACTTGCTGGGCGAAGTCGGGGCGGGACTGCGGCAGACACTGCAGGTTCTGGACGGCGGACGGATCAGCATCGGCGCCCTATCGGTCGGTCTGGCGCGGGCCGCGCTGGAAGAGGCAGAGCGCTACGCGCTTGAGCGAACGGCCTTCGGCAAGGTGCTGGCCGAACACCAAGCCATCCAGTGGATGATTGCTGACGCCGCCACCCAGATCGAGGCTGCCCGCCTGCTGCTTTGGCAGGCAGCCTGGATGAAGGATCAGGGCCAGGTGTTCACCAGGCAGGCGGCGATGGCCAAGCTCTTCGCCACCGAGATGGCCGAGAGCGTGACCCGCAACGCCATTCAGATTCTCGGAAGCTACGGCTACTCGCAGGAATACCCTGTCGAGCGCATGTACCGGGATGCACGCCTGATGACCATCGGCGAAGGCACGAGCGAGGTCCAGCGCATGGTGATCGCCCGGCGCGTGTTGGACGGCGTCTAGGTTGCCACAGGCACAACCCTCAGCTGAATCCCATCCAGGATCGGAGGGGAAGCATGGGCACAACATCCAGTTGCGCCGGTGGCAGGAGATTGCCTGCAGGCATCCTGGTCCTGCCTGCCATTCTGCTCGTGCTCACCGGGGCACCTTTCCTGTGCGTCGGCTTGTGGGAGGTGCGGGAGACCCAGCTGCGGCTGAACTCCCAATCGGAGGCACAAGGGACGGTGATCGAGAATGTCTACCGGACGCACACCGACCCAGAGGATAGCAGCCAGTTCACGCGCTCCTACCACCCCGTCGTGCGCTTCTCGTCGGGGCAGGGACAGACGGTGGTGTTCACGGACGGAGTGGGCTCCTACCCCGAGGCCTACCAGGTGGGCGAGACTGTCGAGGTCCTATACGACCCGCAGGATCCAGAGGATGCGATGATCCCCTCCTGGTCAGGGCTGTGGGGTGCGTCGACGGTTTTCATCGTCGTCGGGATGATCCCCATCGGGATCGCCATCGTCCTGGGCGCCGTGTCGGTTGGCTTGTTCGCGCGGCGCCGAAGGACGTGAACCCCAGGCCTCGAATACCCAGGGGTTCTGACGATCAGCACGTGTTCCCACACGGTTGGTTCTCACATGACCGAGCTTTGGTCACGCACGCGCCATTGGGCAAGCCGCGCCACATCCCGCCCCCCCCATTCAGGCCGGAGCCGACGACGGTGGGCTACCCGTCGTCCCCTCCCTTGGGACTCGTCGAAGCAACAACCACACGAGCCTCGATGACAGTTGGCCGTCCCGGTCTACAGCCTACGCTCACGGTGGATCACGCCTCGGGTGAAAAGCGCCAGCGGGACGAAGCAGATCAGCCCCATCAGGGCCACGACCACGACATCCACCATCGCCAGCGGCACATCGGTCAGGACCGGCTGAAGAAGCAGGAAGGCGATCAGGCCGACGAACAGCATGCTGGCCTGGAACAGCAGCCCGGCGCCGAGCGTGTAGCCCAGGGCGCGCCGGCGCCACAGCTGCACACCGACCCCGATCCAGACGACCGATAGCACTAAGTCGGCAACCAGCACTGGGAGTTCGAGCGCCAGGTTGACCGACGGGTCTGTCTGGGCGCTGACCAGCACACCCAGGTCGCGCAGCACGACGAATACCCCAAACACCGCCAGCGCTCCCCCGCCAAGCCGCTCATGCACCGCACCTTGCAGCCGCGCCTGAATCGCCCCAGCATCCATACCCCCGAGCAGCAGGATCAGCGCTATCAGACTCGCCAGGATCAGCGCCAGGTACGCGAGAGAAGCCCAGCCGATGGGCACCCCAACCAGATAGGCGAGGTAGTTGTAGAGCGGATACAGCAGACCGCCCGGCCAGAACAGCAGTCCGATCAGCTTGCCGCGCCGCGCCAGGGCCATCGATCCCAGCAGGATCGGCACCCCGATGAAGATGTTGACGATGTCATTCGCCGCAAAGGACTGAAGCGCCTCCTCCGTCGGATACAAGGCGGAAGAGAAGAACCAGCCGGCCAACGAGGCCACGGCCATCACGCCAACGACCAGCAGGGAGAGTGCCGTCGGTAGCCTGAGGTCTCCCTTGATCGGAAGGGGTGGACCTTGCGGTCGAATGGACGGGCGTGTCATTCCCATGGCGGCGCTCCTTCAGGCTCGACCCAGGT
>JBFYRF010000158.1:0-4151 GCA_041302385.1 Anaerolineales bacterium
AAGGCTCGCACAACAGCCGAGCCTGACCGGCCTCGAGCAGCAGGACGGGAGCGGGGTTGTTGCGGGTGATCACCAGGGTGTGCGAATGCAGGTCGATCGAGAGGATGTTGAGCGTCGCCGATACCTTGCCGGATCGATACGTGTGCAGGTAGTCGGAGGCCGCCCGAGCCGCGGCGCCATCGCGCACGCCTTCGGCCAGCAGTCCGATCGCCTTGCGGGCGACGACGTTGGCGACCGCCTTGGCCGCCTTTCCCGAGCTCTGCCCATCGACCAGGACAAAGGAAAGGCCGCCCGCCGGGCGCTCGATCATCTCCAGCGAGTCGCCGCTCTCCGGCGTGGCGTACTTGCCGAGCTTGGCTACGCCTACCTGAGCTTGCATGCGCCGATTCTACAACCCCACCCGGAGGGTGTCGAATCTGGGGAAGGATCCCTGACGCGTGAGGTGTTCAGAGCTGACGGTGTGCCTGGAGCGAATGCCCAGCAGACCTGCTTCCGGCTGGAATTCCATGATCAAGGCCGCACCGCGCGCCGCATCGAGCCGGCTCCGTTGTGGCATGGCACCCGCCGGGCAGGGCCCGGGAGGCTGGGTGTCGAGCCCCGGACCCACCGCGCTGCCGAAGCTGCCTATCCCGGGGGGAACGGCACCGTGCCTTGCCGGGCTCGTGACTGGCGGCACACACGTGCGCAAGCACACGGCGCCCACCCTTCTTCTAGCCCAGCGACGGAGCCTCAGGCTGAAATGGATGGCTCCAGACCCTCTCCACCAAGCCCAATCCTGCCGGCTGACCACCCATGCCTCCCCAGCGCACCAATCTGTAAGGTAGGGGCAAGGAAGTTGGGTGTATCCTTCCGTTACAGTTGTCTGCAGCCATGTGCGAGTCCCACTGTCAGCCCTCGACCCCGACGGAGAACGAATGACCCCGACCTCCCTGGTCGCGGTCGACCTGCCGTCGGTGATCGACGAGGCTGTGCGCCGCGCCGTTGCCACGGTCGGCGAACAACAGATCGCGATCATCGCCGAGTACCCTGCGCACTTGCCGGCGGTGCGGGCCCAGTCCGACGAGCTGGCCACGGTCGTGGAAGCGATGGTCCGGCAGGCAGCCGCCTGGGTATCCCAGGGGGAAGTGCGCGTCCGAGCGGAGCTGGCTTCCGGCGAGGGGGCGGGAGGCGTCCCAGCGGCGGCCGTCTCGGTGCGGCTCGGGGCCGGCGAGGTGCTGCCGCATGTTGTCCTCCAGTTAGAGCAGGTGCAGGGGCAGCCGGGCCAAATGGTGCACGCGTGGCCCGAGCTCGCCGGAGCCATTGCCCAGACCGAGGCCTGGAACGGGGTGCTTGTCGCCCTGTGGCGCCCGGAGCAGGGCGCCGAGCTGCGCATCAGTCTGCCTTTGTGGGCGGCGCGCGAGCTGGCGCCGGGTGTGCAGGCGGTTCAGCGGGAAGTCGAGACCCGCCTGTCTTCCCTGCACCCGGGCGCCAGAACACTGTTGCTGATGGTCGAAGAGGCTGAGCTGCGGGCGCTGCTGGCGGAGGATCTGGAGCAGGCGGGCTACTCGGTGGTCGTCGCCGAGCGCGGGTCGGTCGTGTTGCCGCTGGCGCGGCAGCACAGGCCGGACCTGGTGTTGCTCGATGTCATGCTGCGCGATTCTCCGCCGTTCGACCTGGCCATGTTGATCAAGCAGGATCGAACGGTTCACGCGACCCCGGTGCTGTTCCTGACCACAAGCGCGGATGACCAGGCGCCGCGGCAAGTGGGGGCGGTGGGATTTGTCCTCCGCCCCAGTGGGACGGGTGCAGTGCTCTCGGCGATCCAATCGGTGCTTTCGGCCGGACTGCAGCGCTCCTCGAGAGTGATGGTCGTCGAGCCCGACGGCATTCTGCGCGAGAACATGATCGTGATGCTGCAGCAGCAGGCCTTCCGGGTGACCGAGGCGAGCGGCGCAGAGGAGGCTCTGGTGCTGGCAGAGCGCCTCGAGCCGGCCGTGGTCCTGGTCAACGCCGAGGTGGCCCAAGCGCGCGACTACTGGCTGATGCGCCGGCTGCGCCAGCTTTCTGAGCATATGCAGATCGTCGTGATGGCCGAGGCGATGAGCGAGGCCGAGGGCCAGGCCGCCATCCGCCGAGGCGCCAGCGGCTTCGGCGAGACCGGCAAGCTCCCCGACCTGCTGGCGCAGGTGAAGCGGCGTCCGGACTCCGCCTGAATCAGGTTGTCCTCAACGAAGGCACTCAGCAGCCGCCCGTCGCCCAGCCGGGCGGTTCGGCATTGGCTTGAGGCTGCACGGGATCGCCGAGGTGGGGGCGAGGCCAGGCGGCGGCCCGGAGTGTCGCCCAGGTTGGTGATGGCGGGTGCCGGAGGTTCTGACGCCGCGGTCCAGCCGTCTCGCCAGGGATGAGCGAACGACGGCCGGAGTCTGCAGGGAGCTCCAGCGTTTCACCCAGGTTTGGCGGAGGTGCTTGTGGGGGCCTGGCGGCCGGGGGCAGGAAGGGGCGCCCCTTAGCAGGCTGTCAGACCACGATCACCTGCGTTCCCCGGCCGATGCGCAGGGTCGTACTCGAGTCAACTTCGGGCAGCGTCCAGCGGTACAGCCACTTCGCCTCGCTGGTGCGCATATTGACGCAGCCGTGGCTGCGGGGACGGCCGAAGTCATTGTGCCAGTAGGTGCCATGGAAACCGACGCCGGTCGGGTGGAAGAACGCCACCCACGGCACCCCGGGAAGCTCATAGGCCTCCAGATCCGAGGTGATCTTGCCGTCTCCCATATGACGCATCGGCAGCTTCTTGTCAATGTAGAAACGCCCATCGGGGGTTTCGGTGGGAATTCCGTTGGGGCCCGGAATGCTGCTGGGGATCCCGCTTGAGATCTTGGTCTCCAGCACTGCGCGCTCGCCTTCATAGGCGACCAACGATTGGGAAGCCAGAGAGACCTGAATGCGTTTGAGTTCTTGCGGCACGTCCGGAGAAATCGGTGTCAGTTCCTCGGGGGCGATCAGGCGCGTATGCTCGGCGCGGACGTGGTAGCGGATATGGAGCAGGTCATCCACCAGGCGAACCCAGAGCCGCCCATCGCTTCCGTACATCGCCTGCTCGGCCCAATGCGTTGACTGGTAGTACAGCCGATAGAGCGGGTCGGAGGCGGGATCGGGTTGGGCGTAGGCGCGCGTGAAGGGGACCGACACCTCGACGAGGCGCCCCGGCTCGGGGAGGTAGTCGACGGGCGGCTGCGGCTCCCAGCGCACCGGCTGGATACTGCCCGAATGGGCATAGCCATCCGCCAGGCGATACCAGAGCGGATTGTGTTTCGGGCCGTCCTTGGGGGTCTCCTCGGCCAGCAGTGGGATCAGTTCATCGCGTCGGAGCAGGGAAAGCCGTGGCGCGCGGAAATGCGGCTCGGAATACAAGCCAATCCATGTCGTCGCCACCCTGCCAAGGGACACGGTCCCGGTCTCGGCATGCACCGACGGATCCGAGGGGAGCGCCAGTGCCCCCAGGGCGGCCAGACTCGAGCGGAGGAAGTCCCGGCGTGTGAGTTCCATCTGACGCAATGGATTCTACCGACGAGCGGGTCGGGTATCAATAGGAATCCCGATGAGAAAAATCCGGTTCGCCATGCAGGGTTCCGCGCTGGAATAGTCGGTTCTGAACACGTCCCGACAGGCGGATCTCCCACGCGGCGGTGGGGACGGCATTCCCGGTCAGCTGCACGATCCCACAGGCGCGGCCAAGGATTCCCGTGCGGGGCAGACCAGCGTCGATCGTGGGGGGAGTCGGCTCTCCCGCGCGCCAGGCGCAACTCGCTGCCCGCCTGCTCTTCCCGAAATCGGCCGCGAGCCGATCACGCCGGCGCGGCTTCTGTCCCTGGCTCCCGCAATCGACAGTTGAGGTGTATCCTCGCCCGCAATGCCGAGCTGGCTGCGCTGCTGCGGTGAGTTTGGCCCGAACGGCGCAGGGTACAGGTCACGGATGCGCGTGTTCATTGCGCTTGAACTCGAACCAGCCGTACGTGAACTGCTGGGGCAGACTCAAGACAGGCTGCGGCGCAGCTTGGACGAGCGCTGGGTTCGATGGGTTCAGCCGCACAACATCCATCTGACCCTCAAGTTCCTGGGTGAGGTTGAGGCCGCGCAAGTCAAGGGGATATCTTCGGCCATCGAGGCGGCGG
>JBFYRF010000161.1:0-3925 GCA_041302385.1 Anaerolineales bacterium
CAGGATGATGTCGATGGTCATCTCGGCGGCGGACCCGCTCATCCCGACCACGTGCAGAAAACCCTGTCGGCCAGAGGTGGTCTCCGGCGTGAGCGTGGCCTGGGGCAGCGTGTCCACAATCTTGGCGGCCAGGTGGGCGGCGTTGACCAGCTTGTCCTTGGCCCAACCGGGGTGGATCGGCACGCCTTTGACGTTGACCTTGGCCACGTCGGCGGAAAAGGTCTCGTAGACGATCTCACCCAGATGCGCGCCGTCGGGGGTGTGGGCCACCTCGGCCTTCAGATCGCCCGGCAGATCGGCATGCACGCCGCGGCCGATTTCCTCGTCCGGCGTGAAGCCGATGCGGATCGGCCCGTGCGGCAGGCCTGGATTCTGCAATAGATGGCGCGCGGCGGCCATGATGATGGCGATGCCGGCCTTGTCATCCGCGCCCAGCAGCGTCTTGCCGGAGGCGGTCACGATATCGTCGCCCACCTTCTGCCCTAGATAGGCCAGCCCCCTGGGCGACAACACCTGGCTGGAATCGTCGGGCAAGACGAGGTCCTCGCCGTTGTAGCTGCGATGGACGATCGGCTTGATGTTCGTCCCGGAGAACTGGGGGGCAGTATCCACATGCGCCAGCAAGGCGATCGTGGGCGTCGCGGTCTGCACCGTTGCCGGAATGGTGGCCAGAACTGCGCCATAGGGGGTCAGGGACACATCCTGCAGGCCGATCTCCTTCAACTCGTCCACCAACAGGTTGAGCAGATCGAACTGAATCTGGGTGCTGGGAGACGTTGACGCGGCCGGATCCGCGGTGGTGTCGATCCTGACGTAGCGCAGGAAGCGTTCTTCAAGCTCGCTCAAGAACACGCTGCTCATACGTGCATGCTCCTCCACAAATGCGCCAACCTCTGCAGATGCAGGATGATCGTCCCAAGGCCGGGTTGGAAGGACTGCGGTCTTCCGAGATTCCCCATCCAGTTCCTGCCCCTTGTTGCCGGTCCATCGAGCCAGCGCGTCATCGTCAGCGCGGCGCCTCAGCAGATCCCCTCAGTGTGGTCGCTGGCCGAGCTTTGCAGGGCCGTCAGGGATGCGCCCTGTGATGGCCAGCTCCTGCTGGGCGCACACACGCCGTTGACGAGGGAGCCTACCGGTCGCTTCGAAATCCGCTGTCCGTTGACCTTACGCGGCCCAATATTCCCCCAGCCGCAATCCCCAAGCAGAGCCTGCTCTTCGCCCATGCTTGCCGTGATGTTCGTCTCCACCAGCCCTTCAATGTGCGCTTGATTGCCGTCGGTCAGGCCGGTCGCCTCCCAGCTCCTCGGCTTCATCGTGGCAGGCAAGATGTCGGGTTCCATCACCCCCGGCGAGTGTAGGCTGATCGTCCCAGACCCCGACGTCCCGTGCTTCGCTCAATGCTCTCAGGCAAGCGCTCTCCAGCTCCATTTTCCCCGCAGCGGAACTCATCCTCGGCGACCCCATCAGCGAGCAGTGGGTGATGGCATCTTGCCCCCTCTGCCTGGCGTGCGGCACACGCCACGGGGAATGCGGTTCCCCAGAATTTCTGCACCGGGCGCTACGCACTCACGCACTGCGGCCCGCCGCGGACTTTCGCTATGGCTCATCCCTGATCGCGCCCCGCCTAGCGTTCGCCCTGGCCGAGTTCCTCGAGGTAGAGGATGGCGGTCTGGATGCCACGCGCGAACATCTCCAGGCTGTAGTGCTCGTTGGCGGCGTGCAGCCCGTCACTGTCCAGGCCATAGCCCATCATCACCACCGGAATCCCCATCAGGTCGGCGATGTCCGCCACCACCGGGATGCTCCCGCCGCCGCGGGTGAACACTGGCGTGTGCCCCCAGCCTGCTTCATAGGCGCGCGACGCCGCCCGCATCTCCGGCAGGTCGAAGGGGATCAAGGCCGGCTTGCCCTTGGTCACCAGGCTGACGGTCACCTTGACCGTGGGCGGCGCCAGGCTCTCGATGTGCTTCTTCAGCAGGGCGAAGATCTTGTCCGGATCCTGCTTGCCCACCAGGCGCGAGCTCAGCTTGGCGCCCGCCTTGGCCGGGATGATCGTCTTCGGGCCCGGGCCGCTATACCCGCCCCAGATTCCGTTGATGTCCAACGTCGGCCGGGCCGACACTCGCTCGCGGATCGTGTACTGTTCGTCGCCCCACAGCGCCGGCACGCCCGTCGCTTGCTTGAACTGCGCTTCGGTCAGCGGGTTGCGGGCGATCATCTCCCTTTCTTCGGAGGTGAGCGGCACCACATCGTCGTAGAAGCCCGGGACGGCGATCGTGTTGTCGGGGTTGTACAGTTTGCCCAGCATTTCGACCAGCGCCAGGACCGGGTTGTGCGTCGCCCCACCCCAGAATCCGCTGTGCAGATCTTCCTTGGGGCCTTCGACCTCGACCTGAATGTAGGTCATCCCCCGCAGGCTGTGCGTGATGGCCGGCTCCTCGACCACGCGCATCGAGGAGTCGCTGATCACACATACATCGGATCGAAGGAGCTCGAGGTGCTCCTTGATGAAGGGCGTGAGGTTGGGAGAGGAGACCTCCTCCTCGCCTTCCAACAGGAGCTTCAGGTTGACCGGCGCCCCGCCGGAGGACTTGAGATAGGCCTCCAGCGCCTTGACGTGAATGAACAGCTGTCCCTTGTCGTCCGTGGCGCCCCGGGCGTAGACCTTGCCCTCGCGCACCACGGGCTCGAACGGCGGTGCGCTCCAACCGTCCTCCAGGGCCGCCGGGACCACGTCGTAGTGCCCGTAGACCAGCACCGTCGGCTTGTCCTTGCCCGCGCCGAGCCACTCGGCGTAGACCACCGGATGCCCGGCGGTCTCCATCACCCGGGCGCTCTTCAGGCCCAGCCCGGCAAGATGATCGGCCAACCACTGCGCCATACGGCGCACGTCGCCGGCATGGGCGGGATCGGTGCTGATGCTGGGGATGCGCAGCATCTCGAGCAATTCCTGCTGGAACCGGTCGGCGTGCTCACGTGCAAACTGTCGGGCGGCGTTGCTGTCTGCTGTCATCGTAACCTTCCCATGGGTTGCCTACGTCGTGGCCGGGCTAGCTGACGGCGGATGCCTTGCGCCTGGCGCGCCTCGGCCCGCGACCCCCGGAGGCGCTTTCCGCGCGCTCGGCTGGGACCTCACCCGGCACATAGCCTGGAAGCCCGCCAGCCGGGAAGACCGCCAGCAGAGAGATTCCGGCCAGGATCAGGAAGGTCGCCTTCAGCGCTCGCAGCCGGGAGGCTGCGTTGATCGCCACCAGTTCGGCCACCTGGGAGGAAGTTGCGTCCGTGGCGCGCAGGACCTCCACCAGCTGCTCGTTGCTCACGAATTCCACGTTGTCCAGCGGAAGTTGGGCCTGGAGCGGAGCTGGCACCAAAGCGCTGGCAGCCAGGCTGACCGAGAGGAACAGGCTCAGCAGCCCAACGGCCATGACGCTGGCAAAGGCGGTTCCCAGGGCCGTCGAGAGGTTGTTGGCCACGCCGCGCAACGCTCCCACGTCCCCGGCGAGCTCCTTGGGCGAGCTGGTCACCAGCACGTTGAAAAGCACAGTAAGCAGTGAGCCTTCTCCCAGACCGAGAATGACCAGGCCCAGGATGACCACCGGGGTGCCCCAGTCATTGCGAATGGTGATGGCCAGCACCACCAGGCCGATGGAAACCAGGATGAACCCGATGCGGGCGATCTGGCGGGGGGAGTAGCGGACAAACAGGCGGACGATCAGGACGGCGCTGGCGAAGATTGCCAGCGTGTAGGGGATCACCGCCACGGAGGTCTGCAAGCTTGTGCGTCCCTGAACGATCTGGATGTAGACCGGGATCAGGAAGTTCACCGCCGGGCCGACGGCGCTCATGATCAGGAGCGAGAAGGTCGCGCTGCGTTCCGCAGGTGAGTCGAGCACCTCGAGCGCGATCAGCGGGCTCTGTCCGAGCA
>JBFYRF010000084.1:0-4008 GCA_041302385.1 Anaerolineales bacterium
TGGCTCAGATCGCGGCGCCGTTCGCCGGGCAGGTGACCTCGGTCGAGGTGAAGCCCGGTGATCAGGTCTCGCCCGGGGCGCTGGCATTTGGACTGGCCGACATCAGCCAGATGCTGGTCGATATCAGCCTGTCCGAGATCGACATCAACCGGGTTGCCGTGGGTCAGCCGGTCTCGGTGGTCTTCGATGGGATCCCGGAGAATACCTACAGTGGAGAAGTGACCGAGATCGGCCTGACCGGTGAGTCCATCCAGGGCGTGGTCAGCTTCCCGGTCACCGTTCGCCTGGTCGATCCGGACGAGGCAGTCCGGCCGGGGATGACGGCGGCGGTCAACATCGTGGTCAGTGAGATCCTGGACGTTCTGCTTGTGCCCAATCGGGCGGTGCGTGTGCAGGACGGCAAGCGCGTGGTGTACGTGTTAGAGGACGGTGTGCCGACGCCGGTTGAGGTCACCCTGGGCGCATCCTCCGATACCCAGAGCGAGATCCTTGCGGGCGATTTGCAGCCGGGCGATCTGATCGTGCTGAATCCGCCGACGGCGTTTGGACAGAACGGCCCGCCGTTCATGATGGGCAACTGAGATGGAGCCGACCGGACAGGTCATCCGTGCCGAGGGGCTGACCAAGACCTACCTGATGGGCAAGATCGAAGTGCCTGCGCTGTGCGGCGTCTCGCTGACGGTCTCCAGGGGTGAGGTGCTGTCGATCATGGGGCCTTCGGGGTCGGGCAAGAGCACGCTGATGAACCTGCTCGGCTGTCTTGACCGTCCGACGGCAGGCGGCTACTGGTTGGAGGACAAGCTGGTCTCGGATCTGAAGGACGATGAGCTGGCCGTGATCCGGGGCCGGCGGATTGGTTTCATCTTCCAATCCTTCAACCTGCTTGGCCGGCAGACGGCGTTGGCGAACGTCGAGCTGCCGATGCGCTACTCGGGAGCGAACGGCACGCGACGACAGCGCGCCGTGGCTGCGCTTGAGTCCGTCGGGCTGGGAGATCGCATGCGCCACCGTCCCAACGAGCTGTCCGGTGGACAGCAGCAGCGGGTGGCCATCGCCCGGGCGCTGGTCAACGACCCGGCGATCATCCTGGCCGACGAGCCGACCGGGAATCTCGACAGCAGGTCGGGCGAAGAGGTGATGCGCATCCTGCTGGGATTGAACCAGGAGCGGGGAACGACGCTGATCTTCGTCACCCACGATCCGGAGATCGCCCGACGCACGCAGCGGGTCATCCGCCTCCGGGATGGGCAGGTCGAGGACGATGGGTGAGGCTGGCGTGAGACGGCGAGGCTGTTGGCGCACCGCGGGGCATAGCGGCTGGCGTAGGCGACTGGAGTCGGGTCGCGGCTGGCGCGCGACCGTTCGGGGGGAGGGTGCATGCTGCGGCAAAGCGTGATCGAAGCGCTGGAGAGTCTGGCCAGCAATAAGATGCGCTCCGGCCTGACCGTGCTGGGGATCGTGATCGGTGTCGGTGCCGTGATTGCGCTGCTGGCCATCGGCCAGGGCGCACAGGCAACCATCACCGGATCGATCAGCGACATCGGCACGAACCTGTTGTTCGTCATGCGCAGCCAGGACCAGGAAGTCCGGGTCCGCGAGCACCTGACGCTGGCGGATTCTCAGGCGCTCGCCGACCCATTTGCCGCGCCCTCGGTCATCGGGGTGGCGCCGATGCTGATGGGGAGCGTCGCGGCGGCCTTCGGCGGCGAGAGCACGGTTACCCAGGCGCTGGGGGTGACGCCCGACTATGCTCCGGTGCGCAACGTCGAAATGGCCGAGGGCTCCTTCATCTCTGAAGAGCACATGCTTGGACGGGCGGCCGTGGTGGTGCTCGGCCCAGACACCGTCGAGAGCCTGTTCGGCCGGCGCGAGGGCGTGGTCGGAGAGACCATGCGCATCGAAGGTCAACCGTACCGCATCCTCGGCGTCACCGCGGCCAAGGGCGGCTCCGGCTTCTCGAATGAGGACGACCAGGTCTTCCTGCCGCTGACCACTGCCCAGACCCGGCTGTTCAGCCGGGATCGGGATCAGGTGGACATGATCATTGCTCAGGCGATCAGCGCCGATGCCGTTGATCAGGCGTCGGAGGAGATCTCGACGATTCTGCGTCTGCGCCACCGCACGCCGATCGGGGTTGATGACTTCACCGTCTTCACTCAGCGCGATTTCATTGACACCGCCCAGAGCATCACCGGCGTGCTGACCATCTTCCTGGGCGGGATCGCCGCCATCTCACTGCTGGTGGGCGGCATCGGGATCATGAACATCATGCTGGTCTCGGTCACCGAGCGCACGCGGGAGATCGGGCTGCGCAAGGCGGTCGGCGCCCGCAAGCGGGACATTCTGATCCAGTTCCTGACCGAATCCTCGCTGCTCAGCCTGTTTGGCGGTTTGATCGGGATCCTGCTGGGATGGGCCCTGGCGATGCTGGTTGGTGCGATCGCCGCCGCCTCGGACACCGACCTCAACCCGGCCGTGAGTTTGAACGCGATCTTGCTGGCCACGCTGTTCTCGGCCGCCGTTGGCTTGTTCTTCGGGCTGTATCCGGCCAAACGCGCCGCCGACCTCGAGCCGGTGGAAGCCCTGCGCCACGAGTAGGGGCTGGGACTAGAACCCCGCCGGCCCTCCCCGGCCACCCGGGGGCAGCGACACACGGAGCCAGATCGAGGGACGCTCCACCCACAACCGCCATCCCATCCGGTGCGTCGCCGGTGCCATCGCTGGGCGACATGCCGCGACCAGAATTGGGGTTTGACGCCGGATGCAAGATCGGCGCGTCGGGTGATCGCCGCAGTCGGAGGCACCTCTGGCATGCGGGGCATGGATGGGGGGCATGAGCCGTCTGGCTCCATCCGTGATCTGCAGACCCCCTCCAGACTGTGAACCGTCCAGCCTGCGTCCTGCCGGCGGTTCCCCTCTCACCAATCCCAGGTCCCTGCGGTCAGACTGTGGGCGGGGGAGGACAATCCTCCAGTCCCCGGATGCATCTGCACTTGCGCCGGGTGGCGGCGCGTGCCAGGCTGGAGACGGGATGGCGGGCATCGGCTCGCAGTCTTCCCCAGACAACCTCGGGAGAGCCAAAATGGCATTGCTGACAATGGTGGCGGAGTTGATGGAGATCGCCGCGCGCACGGCGCCAAAGGCGCGCGGCGATGACTACATCGTGGTCCGGACGCTGGAGGGGCCCCAACTCCAGCAACTCGGACAGGGGATGATCGAGTACGGGCGACGCAGCGGCCGGGGCAACTTCGACCGGGATGGGGAGAATGTGCTCGCCTCGCAGGCGGTCGTGTTGATTGGCCTGAAGGATGGCGGGGTGTGCGATCTGGATTGCGGCGCTTGCGGCGCGGAGGTGTGCATCGACACCAACACGCACGACGGTGAGTTCCGCGGCCCGAGCTGCGCCATCCGCCTGCTCGATCTGGGCATTGCGCTGGGATCGGCGGTGAAAACGGCCGGTATGTTGAACGTCGACAACCGGATCATGTACCGTGCCGGGGTGGTGGCACGCCAGCTTGGCCTGATCGAGGCCGATGTTGTGATGGGCGTGCCGCTGTCTGCCAGCGGCAAGAGCATCTACTTCGACCGCGGTCCGAAGTAGGGGCGAAGCCGTCGGACCTGCCGACTGCTTCGCCCCTACCGCATACATGCCGAAGGGGGACGGCCGTGGCGGGGCATCCAGTCCGCAAGCGCCTGCGGCTCCCGGGGTTTGACTACGCCTCCCCCGGGGCCTATTTCATCACGGTGTGCACGCATAGGCGGGAGTGCACGCTGGGTGAGGTCCACGCAGGGGAGCTGCGCCTGTCCAGGTGGGGGGTAGTTGGGCACCAGGTGGGGTTGCGCATACCCCTGCACAATCCTGGCGTTGAGATGGACGCGCTCGTAGTAATGCCGAATCATCTGCATGCCATCCTCATCCTCCATGCGAGGGTAGGGGCGAAGCATCCGAGCGCGCCGGATGCTTCGCCCTTCCCGCATGGCACCCAACCGCGTTCGCTTCAATCTACG
>JBFYRF010000205.1:0-8108 GCA_041302385.1 Anaerolineales bacterium
GCGGTGGGAAGACTGGATCCAGCGGGGCTAGGGCTGGCCACCCGGCATCTTATGAAGGCACTGGAGTCGTCCAGCACAGCGCGTGTTGCCAGGCACGCACCGCCCCTCGGCTGGCTGACCACGCCGCGCATCGCTCGGATAGCCCGAGGAAGGGCGAGCAAGCGAACTCGGCTGACGGGTCAACAGATCGGGCGCCTCGTCCGCAAAGGATGCGAGAATGGGCAGGCAAGTTCCGGGACCGTCGGTCCGCACCCTTGCCAGGGCGGCAGATTGTCCCAACGTCCTTCGGGAAGGGCGGGGTCGCTCGAGGCCATTGACCCGCCCGACAGCACCACAAGACTGCGGCGAGGACCTGGCAAGAGAGACGCGTGACTGAGACAATCGGCATCCTGCACCCCGGGGAAATGGGAATATCCGTCGCTGTGTCGGCGCAGAACAGCGGGCATGCGGTCTACTGGGTCTCTCAGGGACGCAGTAGCGAGACCGTTGCCCGCGCCCAGCGCCACGCACTGGCTGACCTGAATTCACTGCAGGCGCTCTGCCAGACCTGCTCGATCATTGTCAGTGTCTGCCCGCCTCACCTGGCTGAAGAGCTTGCGACACAGGTCGTGGCCCAGCCCTACCAGGGCCTGTATGTAGATGTCAATGCGATATCGCCGCAGCGCGCCCAGCGCATCGGCAAGACCATGGCAAAGGCCGGGATCCAGTTCGTGGATGGCGGCATCATTGGTGGGCCGGCATGGGAGCCGGACGCGACGTGGTTGTACCTGTCGGGCAGCGAGGCGCAGAGGATCGCCGAGTGCTTCGCCGCCGGTCCGCTGGAAACCGAGGTCATCGGGGAGAGCGTTGGCCAGGCGTCTGCGCTGAAGATGTGCTATGCCGCATACACCAAGGGGTCTACTGCGCTGTTGGCGGGCGTGCTGGGTGCTGCACAGGGCCTGGGCGTTCGAGAGGTTCTGGAGCGTCAGTGGGCACGCGACGAAGCGGCCTTCCCTCAGGAAGCGGAGCAGCGGGTGAGGCGGGTGACAGGGAAGGCCTGGCGATTTACAGGTGAAATGGAAGAGATTGCCGCGACTTTCGCCGAGGCAGGAATGCCTGACGGGTTTCATGCGGCAGCAGCCGAAGTCTTTCGTCGGCTGGCTGCCTTCAAGGGCCGAGCCACGACACCCTCTCTGTCGGAAGTACTGGCGGCTCTCCTCGATCGGGAAGGTGAAGCCGGCGCTGGCTGACCACGCGCCGAGAGGCACACGACTGATGGGCAGAAGGCGCAGCCCGCAGCCATTCGGCGCCGTGCGAAGGTTGTCGGCAGCGCATCGCCGAACAACGATTTCCTGCGGAGCCGGGCGTCGATCCAGCCATCACTACTCTGGCGCCGCCTTCGGGAATGTCGTACGGGACGCCGACGGGTTGCTCGACACCCTCGGGGGAGACACCCAGGAACGTTCATGGGTCATGCTCCAGCGCGGCGGCATGCTCGTCACCATCGTGCAGCCGCCCTCGGAGGAGACCGCGGCGGCGAGAGGCGTCCGTCCCGGGATGGTTGCCTCCTCGCCACTCATCCAGCAAGCCCTGACCGAGGTCGCCCAGCTCGTCGACGATGGCATGATCCATCCCCATGTGTCGGCCCCGCTTCCACTGCGCGAGATCCGGCAGGCGCCTGCCTTGATCGAAGCAAGGCACACCCGAGGTAAGATGATCCTGCACGTTGCCCGGTATCAGAATGGCGCGTGACAATCGGAGAGGGAGTATTCTCACCTGCCGGCGGGCTGGCGTGGGAGGCCACCCCCCCTCGCCCTCGCTCCGGGAGGATGCAGGCGTGCCGCTCTGACGAGAATGGTCCCCGCGGAGCCTCCCGAACCGCTGGAAGTTCGCTGGGCACTGCAAGAGGAGTACGACATGAAGCCGAGAACACCGTCGAAGCAGAAATCCAGCGCTCAAGGATCGAAGGGGGTGGATGCCTATCTCGCCACCCTCCCGCCCGAGTCGCGACGCGCACTCCAGAAGATCCGCCAGGCCATTGCACAGGCCGCCCCGGGGGCGGAAGAGGGCTTCAGCTATGGGGTTCCCGCCTTCAAGCTCGATGGCCGTCCGCTGGCGGCCTACTCGGCATCCAAGAAGCACTGTAGCTACTACCCTATGAGCGGGGACGTGGTCAGCACGTTTGCGCGCGAGCTGAGCGCCTACGATACCTTGAAGGGAACGATCCACTTCTCACCGGTAAGACCGCTCCCTGCGGCTCTGGTGAAACGGCTGGTGAAGGCGCGGATCGCGGAACTTCGCACATCCAAGGGGTGAAGCACGTCGGGCGAGGCTCGGATGCCCAGACTCCGTCTGGCCGGCAAGTGAGGCTGCATCAGACCCTGGCGCCGGCTGCGTTCCGCTTGAGTGCTTCGTACGCGGCCCGCCAGGCCGCTGATCTCATGCCGACGCGAATGCCGGGCTATCCCGTTCCTGCACGGTTACAGGCTCGCCCAGGCATGCGACGGCCGGCCCCAGGAGACAGCAGGGATCGAGATGCTCCAGTCCACGGGTGCTGCGGACCCGCCCGCTCTCCGCTCTTGCGGTGATTCTGGCTGGGAGACTCTCCAGGCGATCCTGAACTCGCACAGCCCCCCATCGGGCCGAGCCCGTCGCCTCGGGCGGCGTCGGGGAAGCGCGCCCGCCGGTCCCCGAGGAGTCGATGTCCTCCGGTCCCCCCGGATGCCTTCCGCCGCCTATGGTGGGATTCGGGTCCAGGGACCCGAGCCTGGTGTGGCACAATGCCTGCTTCACCCTGTGCGAGGAACTTCGGAAGCTCACGGTTCGTCTGATAGAATGTCGCTCCGGTGCCCAAATGCTGACCTCGACCCTTCCACACCGACGCCTCGATCTCCCCCAGCTGCTGACGGCCGCGGTTAGCGCGGTTGCGGCAGCCTGCCTGACCGTGATGCTCGGCCTGCTGGCATTCGCCGGCGGCACGCGCCTGGTCTTCCAGGACAAGGTGCTGCCGGGGGTATCGGCGGCCGGTGTCGACTTGAGCGGCCTCAACCGGGCACAGATCGAAGCTGCACTGGAAGAGGCCCTGCCCTATCCGCAGCAGGGAGCAGTCGTGCTGCAGGACTCCGGCCGCTATTGGGCTGCCGCGCCGGCCGAACTCGGCCTGGCGATCGACGGCCCGTCCATGGCCGAGCAGGCACTGACCGTTGGCCGGCAGGGCAACCTGCAGGAGCAGCTGAGCGGGCAGTCGCGCGCCTGGGCGCAGGGGGTTGACCTGCCCCTGGCGGTGGTCTTCAATCATCAAGCGGCGACGGCGTACCTCGAGCGCGTGGCATCGGAGATTGACCATCCGCCGGTCGAAGCTGAGATCCGGCTGCAGGACGGGCAGGTCGAGGCGATACCGGGAAGGGTCGGGCGCATGCTTGACATCGAGGCGACGCTGACCGCGCTGGAGCCTGCCTTTGCTCAGCAGCAGGACCTCGGGTTGGTGCTGCCGGTGCGCGAGCTCCGCCCACGCATTCTCGACGCCGAGGCCGAGGCCGCCCTGGCGCGCACGCTGCTCAGCCGTCCCTTGGTGCTTAAGGCCGACGACGCCGGCCCTTGGACGCTCGAGCCTGCCGAACTGGCTGCCATGCTCGAGTTCACGCCCGCCGGCGATCCGGCGCGCTACGCGCTTGAGCTGAGCCCGGGGCAGCTTTCTTCCATGCTCGACGAACTGGCGCCCGGCCTCGAGCGCAATCCCGAGAACGCCCGCTTCATCTTCAACGACGACACCCGCCAACTCGACCTGCTGCGCGAGGCAGTCGCCGGCCGTTCGCTCGACACTCAGGCCTCAATCCAGGCCATCGGGCAGGCCATCAATCGCGGCGAGTCGGAAGTCCCGCTGGCCTTCCACACCCAGCAGCCTGCCGTCCGGAGCGATGCCACCGCCGAGTCGCTCGGGATCACCGAGAGTGTCGTGGCCGTGTCGACCTACTTCTCCGGCTCGAGCGAAGGCCGCATCCAAAACATCCGCACCGCCGCGCAGCAATTCCACGGATACCTAGTCGCGCCCGGCGAGACCGTGTCGATGGCCGATCTGTTGGGCGACATCAGCCTGGACACCGGTTACACCGAGGCGCTGATCATCTACGGCGACCGCACCATTCAGGGTGTCGGCGGCGGGGTGTGCCAGGTCAGCACCACCCTGTTCCGGGCGGCCTTCTTTGGCGGCTACCCGATCGTCGAGCGCTACCCCCACGCCTACCGCGTGCTGTACTACGAGCAGGGGCCGAAGTCGCCGGGCCCGGGGATGGACGCAACGGTGTTCGTGCCCCGGGTCGATTTCAAGTTCACCAATGACACGCCCCACTGGCTGTTAATGGAGACCTATCTGTACGGTGAGCAGCTGTTGTGGAAGTTCTACTCCACTTCAGACGGCCGCACGGTGGAGTGGTCGTCCTCCGGAGCGCGCAACGTGGTCGAGGCGCCCAAGCCGCTCTACCGCGAGAACGACGACCTGAAGAAGGGCAAGATCAAGCAGGTGGACTACGAGGCCGACGGCATGGATGTAACGGTCTACCGCACCGTCACCCGCCAGGGCGAGGTGCTGCACCAGGACACGATCAAGACCCACTACCTGCCCTGGCGCGCCATCTACGAGTTCGGCCCGGGAACCAAGCTGCCCGACGACGTCGAGGTCGAGGACTGACGACTCTCCCCAGGCAGCGTGGTAGAATGCGCGCACGCGGTCAGGAGGCGTTGCATGATCAGTCAGGACCTGCTGGAAATCCTTCGCTGCCCGAACTGCGTACGCGAGAAAGAGGGGGCGCTCAAGCTGGTGAAGGACACCTGGCTGGTTTGCCAGGAACCGGGCTGCGGGCGCAAGTACCCCATCCTTGATGACATCCCCGTGATGCTGATCGACGAAGGTGACAAGTGGATTCGGGTCGCCGAGGGCGACCTGCCTGTCCCGCCTCCCGACAAGTGAGGTCGGCCTGCCCAACCTGCAGCACCTGATCGACGAGCTGACCTCGGGCGAGGATGTCCGGGCGGAACGCGCCTCCCAGCGTCTGGCGGAGACGGGCCCGTCTGCCGTCTCGCTGGCATCTCAGCTGCTTATCCTGGGTGACCCCGATCAGCGTTGGTGGGCGGTGCGCACGCTCGCCCGGCTTGCCACACCGGACGCGACCCGGGCGCTGACCTCGGCCCTGACCGACCCCAAGGCCGCCGTCCGTCAAGCGGCCGCACTCGGATTGCGCGGGACGATCGACGCGGCAGCGCTGAGCGCCCTGGCCGTCGCGCTGGCCGACCCCGATCCGCTCACGTCGCGGCTGGCAGGCGACGCCCTGGCCGAAGCGGGCAGTGCGGCGATCCCATCTCTCTCACGTGTTCTGCAAGATCGTCGGCCGCGCATCCGCATCGAAGCCGCGCGCGCTCTCGCCCTGAACTCCGACCCGGCGGCCATCCCGCACTTGTTCTTGTTGCTCGAGGACAACTCGTCCCTGGTCGCCTACTGGGCCGAGCGCGGGCTGGAGGCTCACGGGCAGGGCATGGTGTACTTCCTGCCGTAGGCTCAAGGTCCAACCCCTTCGCCCGGACAACCTTGCTGCTCGCCCTTGCTGACGCCGGATTGCACGCCGCCCCTCACCGGGGTTTCCGGCTGTACCCAGGACGGACCGTCCCAGGCGCCGCGCTCCCACGCCGCAGGTCCGCCCCGGAGCCACAACGCGGGCAGCGCTCATGCGCTGCGGCGCGCGGCGGGCCTTCAACTTCCGCAGCAGGTTCCTCCG
The DNA here is from genome assembly GCA_041302385.1 of Anaerolineales bacterium. GTDB lineage: Bacteria > Chloroflexota > Anaerolineae > Anaerolineales > E44-bin32 > PFL42. The sequence goes on from JBFYRF010000205.1 coordinate 5,748, forward strand.
GCCGACCCAATCCCCCCTTGACATTAACCTCGCGGGATGGTCTATGCTGGGGCCCATGAGCGACGAGCAGAGTTGGTTGACCGTCAAGCAGCTGGCCAGCCTGGCCGGCGTGAGCTCCCGCACGCTGCACTACTATGACGAGATCGGGCTGCTTCTCCCGACGCAGGTCGCCGCCAACGGCTATCGGCAGTACGATCACCAGGCGGTGCTGCGGCTGCAGCAGATCCGTTTCTACCGCGAGCTGGGCCTCGGGCTCGATCGGATCCGTCAGATCCTGGACCAGCCCGGCTTCAATCCGCTCCACGCCCTCGAGACGCATCGGCAGGCGCTTCAGGCGGAAGCGAATCGGCTCAGCAGGCTGCTGATCACCCTGGACAAGACGATCCAGCACATGGAGGGCAAGGGGACAATGACTCACGAGGAACTGTTTGCGGGCTTCACCCCAGAGCAGGAGCAGGCCTACGAGGACGAAGCTCGCCGCCGCTGGGGTGACGAGAAGGTAACCGAATCCAGCCGACGTTGGAAGGTCTACAGCCCCGAGGAGCGTCAGCGGATCTTGAATGAAGGTGGCGGGATCTACCTGGAGTTGAACGCACACTTGGCCGATGACCCGGCCGCCGCGCCGATCCAGGCCTTGATCGCCCGCTGGCACCGACACCTGCGCCACTTCTACGAGCCAAATCCGGAGATCCTGCGCGGCTTGGGCTGTGCGTACGCAAGCGATCCGGCGTTCGCCGAGTTCTTTGCCCGGTTCGATCCCGCGTTGCCGGATTTCCTGCACCGGGCGATTGACATCTACTGCGATTGCCTTGTGGATCAAGTCTAGCCCGACCCCCGGGATGGCAATCGCTCCACGTGGCCACGCCGCCGGCCTGGCTCCGTCAACCAAGATCAGCGCCGGCCCCGTGAGGGCCGGCGCAGCCGTCCCAAGCGAAAGGTGCCTGAAGCATCGCCTCGCGAGGCGTGAGCGGTGATCCCGATGCGAGCTCACACGGCCGGGCGCAACCGTCTACGGAAGTAGCCTGCGGCGATCGCCGAGCTCGCCGGAAGGAAGGCTCCCCAGGCAATGAAGCCGAGCCAGACCATCGGCTCACTGTGGACGATCACCCCGATGAAGTGCATCAGACTGAGCAACCCGGCAGCTTGCAGGAGGCGGCCGGTGGTGCGGGTGCCTTCACCATTACCCAGGGCGAGTCCGGTGAAGACTGCCGCCAGTCCAAAGAACAACCCCCAGCCAAGGTGCTCCAAGGCGTAGGCCGGCGAGCTCGGGTTGTACGGATTGGTTAACCCGGCCAGCACAGGATTTGGGCCCCCAACAGGAAGCGAGTAGCTTGTCAGCCCGAGGAACCAGCTCACGCAGCTGACAACGCACACCTGGATGGCAAATACCCACCCGAGCTCAGCGAGAAAGCACCGCGAGGGTTCAGCCTCGCGCCGCAAGGCAGCAAACAGGATCAGCAGGACGACATTCCATGCGAGGGCGATCCCGGCCGAAATCGTGCGAACATCGACACCGGACGGGTAGGGCGAGCCCGAAGTGGCCAGGTTGAGTCCCAGGCCGAGCAGGTAGAGCACGCCAAAGGCCGTCGAGGCGATTGCAGCCGCCAGGCCCCATCGGCGCGCCAGACGAATCGTTCCTTCGAATTCGATTGCACCTGGCTCAGTCGTGATGGGCATCGCGCTTCCCTCCAGCCCGTGCAGTCGGTCCAAGGTCCGTTTCGAGCATGAAGCTCCGCTGCGGCTGCAGCCTCGTCGGGTCGAGTCCGCAAGGCGCCCCACCTCCCGTCGATCGTGACCTCAATGGCGCCTGTCTTCCGAACCGCGCATTCCCGATCGTGGCCCCAAGTTCAGGTGACGGAATTCGAGTACGCCCAGACGCCCCACAGCGTGACCATCGCCAGCGCAGCCGAAAGTCGGACGGCGAAGGTGAGCGCGTAGCCCAGCGCCGAGCCCAGCACAGCTCGCCCGGCGACGTTCGGCTGCCGCGTGCGCCGCCACTCCACCAGGAAGATCGCCAGCGGAAGCGCGAGCAGCCCTGCCACCGGCCCGCCCACAAGCAATGCCGCCAGGCCTGCGATCAGCCCGACCCCGATTGCCAGCCAGGATCCCCCGCCCAGGCGCGCCCCGAAGCCCATCAAGGCCAGCTCCAGCAGCGATCCCCCCAGGGCAATCAGCGCCATCAACCCGAGCAACCAGGGACCGAGATCTCCCCAGCCGACCAGCAGGCCATAGCCCAGGCCGGCCAGCCAGATCAGCTCCAGGTCGGGAATCACCGGCAGGATCGTGCCGGCCAGCCCGACCAGCATCACCAGGCCGACGATCAGCGTCCAGGCCTCGGGGGTCACGAGGGCGCCGGAGCCT
>JBFYRF010000222.1:0-3993 GCA_041302385.1 Anaerolineales bacterium
CGTCAGGCTGTTCGAGCGGCAGACCTCCGCGTACAGGTCAACGCTGCGCCGGCGGGTGCGCTGCTGGGTGCGGGGGTCGAGGGCCCACAGGCCGAAGCGCAGGTTCCAACCTTCGGCCCACTCGAAGTTGTCGACCAGAGTCCAGTGCATGTACCCAGTTACCGGAGCGCCCATGTCGATCTCGTTCCACAGGCAATGCAGGTGCTCGAGCACGTACCCGAGTCGGAAGTCATCGCCGGGATCCTCGGTGCCGTTCTCCGTGATCAGGATCGGCAGCCGGAAGCGCCGAGCCCACTGCAACGCGTGCGCGAAGCCGGCAGGGACACTGGCCATGAACCCATTCGGACTGCGCCCGGCGCCAGGAGGGTATTGGCTGCGCGCCATCAATTCATTCCACGCACGCGGGTCGAAACGAGCAACCTCCGTCGTGTAGTAGTTCAGGCCGAAGAAGTCCTGTGTGCCGACGGCTTCCGGGATTGTCACCCGCCTTCCGGGCAGGCGCAGAATGCCGTCCTGTGCGGCCCGGGGGCAGGCTTCATTGAAAGTTGCGGAGCGAGCCCATGCCACCAGGCGGTCCAGGGGACAGTGGGGCCGCTCCGGTTGCATGCCGCGCACATGGTGCGCCAGGCCGACTTGAGCCGATGGCTGAAGGGAGTGAATCGTGTGGTACGCCGCGGCGTGTGCCTGCATCAGGTTCACCATCACCTGCAGGGCATGCCCGAGGTTGGTGTGCCCGGGCGGGAACACCCCGGCGGCATAACCGGAATAGGCCAGCACATTCGGCTCGTTGACCGTGATCCACAGATCGGCCAGGTCACCCAGCTGGGAAACCACCTGGTGCACGTAGCGCTCAAAGAGCACGGCAACCTCAGCGTTCAGCCACCCGTCGCGTTCCGTCAGCCACTGGGGATTGGTGAAATGATGCAGCGTGACGATGGGTGTAAGGCCCCGGCTGCGCGCCCCGAGCAGGATCTCGCGATAGTAGGCCAGTGCCGCCGGATCCCAGCGGCCCGGCTCAGGCTCGATCCGGCTCCACTCGATCGACAGCCGAAGCGCCTTCTGGCCGGCATCGGCGGCGCGGTCCAAGTCCTCGGCCCAACGCCCGCCCCACCAATCACAGGCCTTGCCGGATCGGTCTCCGCCGCGGATGCGGCCAGGCTGGGCCTCCCAATGCCACCAATCGCTGTTGGCATTGTCGCCCTCCACCTGGTAGGAGGCGGTCGCCGTCCCCCAAAGGAATCCCTCAGGAAAGGCCCAGGTTGGCGGCGCCAAGATCGGTCCTCGGGATGGGAGAGTTGTCTTTCAGCATCGCCTGTCCAACCAGGTTCCGCTCACCGGTTCGGCGGAACCCGATCTCGTAGGCATCGACATGGCCAGCCACGTTGGCTTCCTCGAGGCGCAGCAGCGCAATCTTGCCCTCGGCCAGCAGCCGGCCGGTGATGGCGGAGAGCACCGACTTGCCGTACGGCTTGCCGGCCGCTTCCGGGCTGGTCTCCAGGTACACCTCGGCGTACAGATCCCCGATCCAGTTCAAACCGGCGGCCGCGTGGGCTATGCCGCCTGAGCGGATCTCGTACCGCGGTAGCCCTCCAGGGGCCGTCACTTCGACAACCAACACGTTGAGCAGCGGGGAGTAGGAGCGGGCGTCAACCCGCAGCACGTCGAGCGCGACCGCGCTTCCAAACTCAGCTACCTCCTGCACCCACTCCCGTTGTTCGACCGGCAAGGTCAGGATCACGGGACGCCCCGGTTCGATGCCCGCTGCCAGCAGGCGAGTCAGCCCTCCCGGCGTCGCCACGAAAGGGACAGCCAGAGGGCGGAATAGGTCAAAGCCAGTTCGCGCCAGGACGAGAAACCCGGAAGGGATGTTCGGCGCGTGATAGTAGGCGTACAGCGTCACCCGATCGGCTGGGTGGGTCAATGCGTAGTAGGCGGGGAGGGCATCCGCTACGGAACGAGGATCCAGCAACCCAGCCAACAGGTTGCGGTCAGCGGGTGAGAGGCGCCTGACCTCAGCCATAGCCGGCTATTCTACCCTCCCTGCACAGGCGTGGACAATCCATGCTCGTCGCCCAGAGCAGGCACACGCGGCCGATGCAGGATCAGGGCCAGGCGCGGCGGCCCGGCGCGCCAGCCTGGTGTGCAGCCGGGCAGCAGCCAGCACTCAGGGGGCTTCGGCGACGGGGGCCTGGGCTTCGGTCAGCAGGACGGCGTCAGCAATCGCCGGTCCCAAGGAGAATACGGTGAGGTCGAATGATGCGTCCTCGGTTGCCGAAAGCGGCATGGCAGGCTCCCAGACGGTATAGCCCACCACTTCGCCGGCACTGTCCAGGGCCGCCAGCACCAGCGTGACCCGGGCTTCACCACTGGCCGGCTCACCCGCCAGGCGGGCCCTGCCGGTGACGCGCCAGCTCAAACGGTCATCGGAGGGCGCTTGCGCGGCACGGGTGACGATCACGTCGATGAAGCGCCCGTCGGCCGGATCTGCCTCAAAGGCGGTGTCCAGGCTGGCCTCGGCCTGGGTCCAGTTCCCGGTCTCCGACGGGAAGTCGGCGACGAGGACCAGCGTGCCGCCCGGCTGGATCCGGTTGAGCACCGGATAGGCTGGTCGGGTGTCGACGGGCTTGCCCGAAGCATCGAGGAGTGTGACCAATGCCACCATGCCCTCGATCGGGGGACGGGTGGCGGCGCTGCGCGCCGACAGCAGGCAGGTGGTTGCCCCGGTCACCAGCCGGAAGCAGCGCACGCCGGAAAGCGACAGCGGCACTGGAGTTGCAACGGCGGCTGCCAGGGGATCCGGCGTGCCTTCAGGCCCGGGGATCACCAGCGTCTGGCCGATGCTCAGCAGCCGGGGGTTGACCCCGGGATTGGCGGCCTGCAGGGCATCCAGCGTCAAGCCATAGCGGGAAGCGATGCTGAGCAGCGTCTCTTGGGCGCGTACGATGTGGGAGAATGGGGTCGGAGACGGGCCGGTTGTCGGCAGCGGGCGCACGGTAGGCGTGCGTTGCGCCCGGGTCGGCGTGGGGCTGGCCAACCCCAACGGCCGCAGGGTTGCGGTCGGGAGCCCCGACTCGCTGGAATCAGGGGCGCATCCCCCCTGGAGCAAGAGAACGGCGGCAAAGGCCGCCACGAGCAGTGTCCGGGTCACCGCGCAGGCATTATACCAAAGTGGGGTAGCGCACCTCCCTCAATGGCGATATCCTAATCAGACCGAAGGGGGGCCGAGCTACGTCCGATGACCGTGCCGCCGCAGTCCATGTTCACCGAAGCCATTGCTGCGGCGCGTGCCGGTGACCGGACACGCGCACGCGAGCTGTTCACGCGCCTGGTTCGCTCCGACTCGGCCAATGCCGAGTATTGGATCTGGCTGAGCTCGGTTGTCGACACTAACAAGGAGCGGATCTACTGTCTCGAGTCGGCGCTGCGGCTCGATCCGACCAACCGAGCGGCGCTGCGCGGCCTGGTGATCCTGGGGGCGCGCAAGCCGGAGGGCAAGGAAGCCCAGCAGGTGGCACGCGTGCCGCGCAAGATGGCGGTGGCCAAGACGCCTGCGCAGCGCGGCGGCGGGCGGCGGGTGGCGATCCCCTGGCAGTTCCTGGGTGCGGTCGCGATTGGCGCGGTCCTGCTGATCCTGGTGGGGATCATGGCCGTACCCCTGGCGGGCCTGTTCAGGCCCCGCGCCCTGGCGCCGGCCTCGCTGCTCGCCACGCTCACCCCCACCCCTTCGAGCACTTCCAACAAGCCCGGACCGCCGACCTGGACGCCGGTTCCGGCCTCGACCCTGGTCAATCGCACTCCCGTTCCGACCGAGCTGGCCGGAACACCGTTGGCGTTCCTGGTGGAAATCACTCCCACCCCCACCCCGGTCTTCGGCGCCACGCCGCGGCCCGACAACCCCGCCTATCAGTCTGCGCTGAAGGCCTTCATCGCCGGCAACTACGAAGCCAGCCAGGAGTACCTGGAGGCCGTGGTCGAGCAGAATCCAGGCTGGCC
>JBFYRF010000094.1:0-7616 GCA_041302385.1 Anaerolineales bacterium
ATGTGCGCGCCGGGGAGATCGTCGGGCTGGCCGGGGTGGCGGGCAATGGGCAGTCGGAACTGGCCGAAGTGATCACCGGCCTGCGCCCTCCGACGCAAGGCCGGGTTGTGGTCAACGGCGAGGTGTACGTGCAGTCCGCCAAACGCGGCACGGTGCGGGGCCGGGCGATCCAGCGCCTGATCCGGGCCGGTGTCTCGCACGTCCCCGAGGACCGCACCCACGTGGGCACGGCGCCCAATCTGTCGGTCACCGATAACCTGATCATGAAGGGCTACCGCAGCCCGCCGATCGGGCGCGGCGCAGCAATCGACGGCGCCGCGGCGCGGGAGCAGGCTGCCAAGCTTCGCAAGGACTTTGAGATCGACGTGCCCTCAGTCGATACGCCGGTGCGGCTGCTCTCGGGTGGCAACCTGCAGCGGCTGATCCTGGCGCGCGAGATCTCCAGCCAGCCGAAGCTGATGATCGCCATGCAACCGACGCGCGGCCTGGACGTCGGCGCCATTGAGGGTGTCCAGCGCCTGCTGCTCGAGCAGCGCGAAGCCGGCGCCGCCGTGCTGCTGGTGTCGGAAGAGCTGGATGAGCTGATGAGCTTGAGCGATCGGATCTACGTCATCTTCGCCGGAGAACTGATGGGCGAGGTGCAGCAAACGGATGTGGCCACGCTCGGCCTGATGATGACCGGCCATCGGCTGGAGACCATCGCCGGGCTGAAGGGGGAGCCGTCATGAGCGCCACCGCCTCGCGCTCCCGGCGTCGCTGGAGCTTCCCCTGGGCAATTCGCGTCGAACCGCGCATGGCGCAGCCACGCGGGTTTGGCACCGCGGTCTCACTCGGGGCCGTGCTGCTTGCCCTGCTGCTTGGAGGCGTGGTGCTCGAGATTGTGGGCGGCAACCCCCTGCGCGCCTACGGCTACATGCTGCGGGCGTCGTTTGGCAACTTCGGCGTGATCTCCGACACCCTGGTCAAGGCCACGCCGCTGATCCTGGTCGGCCTGGCCTGCACCGTCGCTTTCCGCATGCGCCTGTGGAACATCGGCGCTGAGGGGCAGTTCTTCATGGGCGCGTTCGGAGCCAGCGCGGTCGTGCTGGCGCCGTTGGTCCCGCCGGACACTCCGGCGTGGCTGACGATCCTGGCGATGATGGTCGCCGGTTTCGCCGCCGGCGCGGTGTGGGGCTTCATCCCGGGAATTCTCAAGGCGCGCCTGAACGTCAACGAAATCATCACCACCCTTATGCTGAACTATATCGCCATCGCCTGGGTCAACTTCTTCATCTTTGCCGTCTGGACTGAAGGCGGTTTCCAGATGAGCCGCGTGTTCCCCAAGACTGCCTGGCTTCCACGCTTGGCGGACTACGCCGAGCAGTTCTCTCAGTTGCGCGGCATCACCTTGCACCTGGGCCTGCTGTTCGGGTTGGTGGCGGCGGTGATCATCTGGTGGGTGCTCGACCGCAGCCAGTGGGGCTACGAGGTCCGCCTGACCGGCGACAACCCGCGGGCGGCGCGCTACGCTGGCATCCGCATCGCCCTCAATACGGTACTCGTGATGATGCTCTCGGGCGGGCTGGCCGGCTTGGCCGGCATGTCCGAGATCTCCGGCGTCGTCCACCGTCTGCAAGGCGCCATCTCCCCCGGCTACGGCTTCACCGGGATCATCATCGCCTGGCTGGCGAAGCTCAATCCGCTGGCCGTCGTGCCGGTCTCGATCCTGTTCGGTGCGCTGATCCTGGCCGGGCGCGAGATCCAGCCCTCGGGTGTCCCGAAGATGATCCAGGGGATCGTCCTGGTCTGCCTGATCGCCAGTGACTTTCTCGTGCGCAACCGGGTCGTGATCGTGCGCCGGAGCCCGGAGGCTTAGCATGGACCTGATCATCATCCTTCAGGCCGGCGTCGCCTCGGGAACGGTCCTGCTGTTTGCCACCATCGGCGAGATCTTCGCCGAGCGATCGGGCGTCCTCAATTTGGGCGTCGAGGGCATGATGCTGATCGGCGCCATGACCGCCATTTCGATCGCCCTGGTCAGCGGCAACCCCTGGCTGGGCCTGTTGCTGGCCATGCTGGCCAGCGCCCTGATCAGCCAGATTCATGCGGTGATCGCCATTCAGTTCCGCGCCGACCAGGTGTTGAGTGGGCTGGCGCTTAACTTCGCCGCCATCGGGCTGGCGCTGGTCTTCGGTGAGGGGCTGAGCAAGGCCGGCGCGCTGCCGCTGCTGCCGCGCTTCTCGATCCCTTTGCTGGCCGAGATCCCGGTGATAGGGTCGATCTTCTTCACCAATCAGAGTGTCCTGGTCTACCTGGGCTTCCTGCTCACGCCGGCGGCGTGGTACTACATCAACCGCACGCGGCCCGGCATGCACCTGCGAGCTATTGGCGAGTTTCCGGCTGCGGCCGACGCGTTGGGGATCAACGTCGCCCTACAGCGCCATCTGTACGTCTTTGCCGGCGGTGCGCTGGCCGGCCTGGCCGGGGCGACGATCAGTCTGGCGGTCTCGCCGGGCTGGTTCAGCGAGATGACGACTTCCGGACAGGGGTGGATTGCCATCGGCCTGGTGATCTTCGCTCAGTGGGATCCATTGCGGGCGGCCTTCGGGGCGTATGTGTTCGGCGCGCTGCGTCGCCTGATCCTCGATATCCAGGGCCCGGTGATGCTGCTCGGCGTGGCCAATCCATTCTTCTACAACCCGTACTGGGGCTTCTTTCTGCAGATGGTGCCCTATGCCTTCACGATCCTGTTCCTGGTGATCGGGTCGCGCGAGGCGATGCGCAAGCGTGTCGGCGCGCCGGCGGCGCTTGGGCTGCCGTATGTGCGCGGCGAACGAGGGCTGTAGGCGTGGGGACCTTCATTGGCTACCGCTGCTCGCTGTGCCAGCAGGAGTATGAGCCGGAGCAAGTCAGCTACACCTGCCCGCGCGATGGCGGCAACCTCGATGTCGTGCTGGACTACCCCGCGTTGCGCCGGTCCACCCATCCGGGCGAGATTGCCCGCTCCACGGAGGAGTCGATCTGGCGCTATCTGGCGCTGCTGCCGGTCGGCGACCCGGGGCATGCGGGCAGCGCACTGCGAGCCGCGGGGTGGACGCCGCTGCTGCGGCCCAGGCGCCTCGCAGAGGGCCTCGGCCTCGAGCAGCTGTGGGTCAAGGACGATGGCCGCAACCCGACCGCCTCCTTCAAGGATCGCGCCAGCGCCGTAGTGGTGGCGCGCGCCCAGGCCATCGGCGCCGACACGATCGTCACCGCCTCGACCGGCAACGCCGGCGCGGCGCTGGCCGGCATGGCTGCTGCGGCGGGCTTGCCGGCGGTGATTCTGGCGCCACGCACCGCGCCGCCCGCCAAGGTTGCTCAACTGCTCATCTTCGGGGCCCGCGTCTTTCTGGTCGATGGAAGCTATGATCAGGCCTTCGACCTGACGCTGCAGGCGGCGGAGACGTTCGGCTGGTATTGCCGCAACACCGGCTACAACCCGTTCACCGCCGAGGGGAAGAAGACTGCCGCCTTCGAGGTCTGTGAGCAACTGACGCGAGCGCTGGGCTCGCCGGGTGAGGGCAGCTGGGCGGCGCCGGATGCGGTGGTGGTCTCCGTCGGCGATGGCAACATCATCAGCGGGCTGCACAAGGGATTCCGTGACCTGCTGGACCTCGGCTGGATCGCGGCCATGCCGCGCCTGATCGGCGTGCAGTCGACCGGATCGGCGGCGATCGCCCAGGCCTTTGACCGCGGCACGGAAGAGATCATCCCGGTCAAGGCGGAGACGCTGGCCGACAGCATCTCGGTAGACCTGCCGCGCGATGGCGTGCGAGCGGTGCGCGCCGCGCGCCAGACGGGCGGAACCTACATCACCGTCGAAGACACGGCCATCCTGGCGGCCATCCGCACGCTGGGCGCAGCCGCCATCTTCGCCGAGCCGGCGGCGGCCGCCGCCTATGCCGGGCTGGAGGTCGCCGCGCGCCGTGGGTTGGTGGCGCCCGGTGAGAAGGTCGTCCTGCTGAGCACGGGCAGTGGGCTGAAGGACATCCGGGCAGCGATGCAGGCCGCCGGCGAGGCGCAGGTGATTGAGCCGACGCTGGTGGCGCTGCAAGCTGCGCTCGCCTGATCCGGCTGGAGCGAGGCTGAGGTGATGATGGCGCGCCAGGCAACCCCCGTCTTCTCGATCATCGCTCCGATCTACAACGAGCTGGACAACCTGCCCGCGCTGCTCGCCCGTGTCTCGGGCGTGATGGACGGGATGGGCGAGCCCTGGGAGCTGGTGCTCGTCGACGACGGCAGCAGCGACGGCTCGGGAGAGGCGATCCTCGAACTGGCAAGCCGGGATCCCCGCGTCCGGCCGGTGCTGTTCTCGCGCAACTTTGGCCACCAGCTTGCCGTCACCGCAGGCCTGGACTACTGCCGCGGCGAAGCGGTGGTGATCATCGACGCTGACCTGCAAGATCCGCCGGAGCTTATCCCGGAGCTGGCGGAGAAGTGGCGCGAAGGCTACGAGGTGGTCTACGCCGTGCGCGCCGAAAGGGAAGGCGAGACCTGGTTCAAGCTGGCCACGGCCTCGCTCTTCTACCGCCTCATCTATCGCATCACCGACGTCAAGATCCCGCTCGACACCGGAGACTTCCGCCTGCTGGATCGCAAGGTGGTCGACGCGCTCAAGCAGATGCGCGAGCGGCACCGCTTCCTGCGCGGGATGGCCGCCTGGGTGGGCTTCCGCCAGATCGGGGTCCCCTACAAGCGCGCCGCGCGCGTAGCGGGTGAGACCAAGTATCCGTTCCGCAAGATGTTCCGCCTGGCTGTGAATGCGATCACCGGCTACTCGTACTTCCCGCTGCAGTTGGCGACGTACTTCGGCTTCGCCTGCGCTGCGCTGAGCGCGCTGTGTATTCCCTTCGTGATCGCCATGCGCCTCACCGGCAACCAGGCCTTCCTGGGCCAGGCGACCACCCTGATCGCGGTGCTGTTCCTGGGCGGCGTTCAGCTGATCTGTGTCGGGATCCTCGGCGAATATATCGGACGATTGTACGAGGAGGCGAAAGGGCGCCCGCTGTACGTCGTGCGCCAGGCTCCGGACGACCATCCGTCGAAGGCAGTTTCCGGTAAGAACACATCGGCCAGCGGCAAGCGTCCTGCCCGCCGGACCGCAACCCGCAAGTCCTGAGGAGACGAAAAGCACCATGAGCAGAATTGACCTGACTGTCGATGTGGAGCGGCGCAAGCGCGCCGCGGCGCGCGCCCGCGAGCGCAACATCCTGATTCCGACGTTCGCCCAGATGAAGGATCCGGGCAAGATCCCGCCTGGGATCCGCAAGAAGCTGGGCGCCGTCGGGCTGTGGGACGTCGACCCGCTGAACCTCTTCCGCATCACCTGGAAGAACGAGCCGGTCGCCATGGGTGGCGGATTCGGGGGCGTTAACTACCTGGAGTTTCCCTCCAGCCTGACCGGGGTCGAAGCCAGGATCATTGGATTGGTGGGCAAGTGGTTCCCCACCGGGGCGCACAAGGTCGGGGCGGCCTTCGGCTGCCTGGTGCCCCGCCTGATCACTGGGCAGTTCGATCCGACCTCGCAGAAAGCCGTTTGGCCGTCGACCGGCAACTACTGCCGCGGCGGCGCCTACGACTCCACGCTGCTGGCTTGTGAGTCAATTGCGATCCTGCCGGAAGGGATGAGCCGGGAGCGCTTCGAGTGGCTGTCGAAGATCGCTGGCGAGGTGATCAAGACGCCGGGCACCGAATCGAACGTCAAGGAGATCTTCGACAAGTGCTGGGAGCTGCGCCGCTCCGGCCAGGATCTGATGATCTTCAATCAGTTTGAGGAGTTCGGCAACTACCTGTGGCACTACGAGGTCACCGGACACGCCATGCAGGAGGTGCTGCAGCGCGAGCTGCGGTCAGGCGACACCTACTTCGGCACGGCCCTGACCACCGGTTCGGCGGGCACGATCGCCTGCGGCGACTACCTCAAGCAGGCATTCCCCGCCAGCAAGGTTGCCGCCTCCGAGGCGCTGCAGTGCCCGACGTTGCTCGAGAACGGCTTCGGCGCGCACCGCATTGAGGGGATTGGCGATAAGCACGTCCCCTGGATCCACAATGTGCGCAACACCGACATGGTGATGGCCATCGATGATGTCGCCGTGGTCAACCTCGCTCGTCTGTTTAATGAGAAGGCGGGACGGGCGCACCTGGTCAAGCACGGCGTGCCGGAAGCGCTGGTCGGGCAGCTCGAACTGTTCGGCTTCTCCGGGATCGCCAACCTGTTGTCCTCGATCAAGCTTGCCAAGTATTACGAACTGGGTCCACAGGACGTGGTGCTGACGATCCTGACGGATTCGATGGAGCTGTATGCCAGCCGCCTGGCTGAGATGCACGCCGAAGTCGGCGAGTATGGGGAGAAGGACGCGGCGGCGGACTATGCGCGCTACCTGCTGGGCGAGTCGACCGACAACTTGCTTGAGCTGCGTTACCCGGACCGACGGCGTATCCACAACCTGAAGTACTACACGTGGGTCGAGCAGCAGGGCCGGACGTATGAGGAGATCCTCGCCCAGTGGACGGCGCCGGACTACTGGCACGGCGTGCAGACCCAGACCGAGGAGATCGACGCGCTGATCGACGAGTTCAATGCGCTCACCGGCTTGAAGTAGCCGGCCGGCTTGAGGCGACAGTCCGGAGGAGGGGAGTTGGCTCCCCTCCTCTTCCGGCAGCAGGGGGTGTGTCATGCCGGAGATTCTCCCCGATGACCTGGTGCTGGTCGCCATCGTCCGGCACCCGCGCGACTTGGAGATCGCCCGCGTGCTGGGATGGTACCGGATCCCGCTCGCCTTTTCCCCAAAGACCCTGCATGTGGACTGGCTGGCGTTCTACCAGACCGCGGCCTTCGGCGCGGAACGCTGGTCGGTGCGTTGGGCGGCGCCCGTCCGTGGGTACGAGCTGACCACGCGGGCTGCGTTGTTGAGCCCCGATCCCAGCCACCCACGCTCCGATGAGCCGTACTTCAAGCTGCAGCTTGGGACGCTCGAGCTTCTGCCTCACCCGATCGCCTCACGCCGCTGGCGCCGCTTCACCTTCCTGTATACGAACGGCGCGCGTATGCTGACCGCCAACGATCTGCGGGACCTGGTGTTGACCGGGGCAGGCGAGCGGGCGCATCTGTGGCGCACAATCCGTGAGCGGCAGCAGTCCTGGACCGGCAGGCAGACGGTTGGATCGCCTCAGGCGGCCTCGCGGGTTGCAGAGTAGGCGAAAACCCCCAGGCGCAGGATCTTCTGTCCCGTACCGAGCCGCCTCAGAAGGCCCCCCGTTCTCGGTCTTGCCCGATTGGACCGCGGTCTGCGGACAAGGGCAGGGCGCAAGAGTCGGGCGGATGGGGATCCTGGCGAGCTCCCAGCGGCCAGCGCCAGGCAGCGGGGGCCGAACCCATTCCGCCACGAGTGGGGCATGCACGAGTTGGCAAGCAGACTTGTGCCGGAAGCCGGAGCCTGCTTCCGAATGGCCGGGCGAATTCTTCGTCAGCGATCTGCGAGGGAGGAGCGAGCGCAGGGCCCGTCGAATGTCCAGCTTCTGGTCTTCAGGGGTATGCGTTGACCGGGCGGGTATCCAGTCCATGGTCGGCACACCCGAAGGGCAGGGCCGCCGAGCGC
>JBFYRF010000096.1:0-3908 GCA_041302385.1 Anaerolineales bacterium
CGCTGCCGCCGCAGTTCACCCCGCGAATCGATCGCCCCGACCGGCAGTGGGTCGGGGCGATCTGCAACCGGGTACCCTGGAGGTGGCGGTCTTGCTGGGACAGAGCTCCTGCCCGGAGCAGCGCAAGGGGGCCAGGAAAGCCGGCGGCCCGCATGCTTCCCCCTGGGCCTCAGCCCTCCCAGCCAACCTCAGTCTCGGCGGAAACTCTCAATTCAATCTCACCGCGTCGGGCTATTGTCCGAACATCTCCAGCAGGACAGGGTTGATCGCCTGCCACTGGGGCGCCAGCACCGATGCCCCCCCGGCAGTGGTGAAGCCGCGCGCCATCTCGCGCGTGATCGTCCGGCCATCGATCCCCTCCGGGCCCGCCCGCAGCACGGCGAACCCGAGCTGCGGCCACAGCATCGCCGGCAAGTCCGTGTCGATGGACGCCATGAGGACCGCACCAGCAGCGGGAAGGCGCGGCCAGGTGAGCGGGTTGAGCATCCGTGTCAGCACGCTCTGCAGGAAGAGCTGACCGCGCTGCATGCGGAAGAAGTCATCGGTTCCCTTGCGGTCGCGCACGAAGGCCAACGCCTGCGTTCCATCCAGCAGATGCCTGCCGGGCTCATACCCCGCCATGGGGGTGCTCAGGTCCACCTCGACACCCCCCAGCGCGTCGACAAACCGCGCCAATCCCTCGAACCGGATCCGCACATAGTAGGGCACATCGACGCCGAAGTTCAGCGCGACGGTCTGCTTGGCCGCCTCGGGACCACTCCCAGGCGAGGCGTTCTCGGCGAAGAAGTGCGCCGTGTTGATGCGGTTCTCGCCAGCGCCCGGAATGGCCACCCACAGGTCCCGCGGGATCGAAAGCATGCCGACATAGGGCTGGGTGGGAATGACCGTTGTCAGGACCATGGTGTCGGTCCGGGAGGCTTGAGACTCCTGCGGCCGGCTGTCGATGCCGAGCAGCAGGATGTTCGAGCGAAGCGGCAGGAACAGATACACGGCCAGTGAGAGGCCGAGGGCCAGGCCGAGGCCTGCAGCCATGACCCGCGACCAGCCGTGCCGGGCGCGCGCCGGCACTCGGTGTGGCCGGGTTTGGTCGAACGAATTCACGACGCCCTGTAGGTAGGGCTGATAGGCACGCGGGTCGCTGGACATGGGGCGGAAGTGTACCACCCAGCTCCGCCTCCCCTGCCCCGGCCGGAGCGCCCCCGGACATCCCCCTGCCGGCCGGCAGTTGCCCCCTCCCCGGCGGCCGCATACAATGGGCACGTTCTGCTCGCCAGCCCTTGCATTGCGGCACGAACCGGACAGCATCCCTGAACATAGCCTGACGGCCGATCCGGGCTGCCAGCCGGGATCCCCCCTGCGGAGCCACGCTGTGCTGAGAGCCATCTTCCTCTACCTGTCCCAGGCCACCTGGGCCAAAGACCTGATCATGCGCTGGGGTTTCTCCCGCCGGGCGGCGACGCGCTTCATCGCCGGCGAAAGGCTGGAGGAAGCCCTGCGGGCGGTATCGGAACTCAACCGGCGGGGGCTGTTCGCCACACTCGACCACCTCGGTGAACACGTGACGACCCCGGACGAGGCTCGCCGGGCAGCGGATGACTACCTCGAGATCATTGACCGCATCTGCGCCTCAGGCGTCCGCTCGAATGCCTCGTTGAAACTGACTCAGCTCGGCCTCGGCCTGGACGACGACTTGTGTCTGGACAACCTGCGCCGCATCCTGCGCAAGGCCGCTGCGTGCGGCGTGTTCGTTCGTGTCGACATGGAGGATTCATCGACCGTCGATCGGACGCTTGACTTCTACCGCACGCTGCGCGACGAGGGACTGCACAACACCGGCCTGGTGATCCAGGCCTACCTGTTTCGCAGCCAGGCCGACGTGCAGTCCCTGCTGGCCGCACCGACCCGGATCCGGCTGTGTAAAGGCGCCTACCGTGAGCCGGCGCACATCGCCTTCCCGCGCAAGGCTGACGTCGACCTGAACTTTGACACGTTGACCGCTATGTTGGTGGACGCCGCCCTCGCCCACGGCGCGCCACCTGCCGCCGCGGATGGCAGAATCCCGGCGCTCCCGGCCATTGCCTCGCACGACGAGAAGCGGATCAACTTCGCCCAACGCTACGCCGAGCAGGTCGGCCTCCCCAAGCCGGCGCTCGAGTTCCAAATGCTGCACGGCATCCGGACCGACCTGCAGCTCGCCCTCACCCGGGCCGGCTATCCCGTGCGAGTGTATGTTCCTTACGGGACGCACTGGTACCCCTACTTCATGCGGCGACTGGCCGAGCGGCCGGCGAACGTGTGGTTCTTCCTCTCGAACTACCTGCGCGGCTGACAAACCCCGCCGGACGACGGCTCGCGGGTACAATCTCCGGCGAGCCGGTTCTTCCGGCCGAGGAGCGGCATGCAGCTGCAGGGGAAGACCGCCATCGTCACCGGCGCCGGGCGCCGGCTGGGCGCAGCCATTGCGGAGGCGCTGGCCAGCCGCGGCTGCAACCTGCTGATCCACCACCACGCCAGCCCGCAGCCAGCCGCGGAGCTCGCCCGCCGCGCCAACGCCCTTGGCGTGCAGGCCCACGTCGCCCAGGCAGATCTCGCCCGAGTCGAGGGGGTACACCAGCTGTTCGAGTCCTTCGACGGCCGCTTTGCCCGGCTGGACCTCCTGGTCAACTCGGCGGCGATCATGCAGGCCGTCGATCTCTTGACGGCGACCGAAGCCGACTGGCAGCGCAGCATGGCGTTGAATTTGAAGGGCCCCTTCTTCTGTTTGCAGCAGGCAGCGCTGCGCATGCAAGCCCGCGGCGGCGTGATCATCAACATCTCGGACCTTGCAGGCCAGCGACCGTGGATGCGCTTTCCGATCCACTCCATCAGCAAGGCCGGCGTGGACATGCTCACCCGGGTCGCCGCGCTGCGACTGGCGCCCGGAGTGCGGGTCAATGGCATCGCGCCCGGTCCTGTGCTTAAGCCGGAGGGCATGCCCCTGGCACGCTGGGATCAGATGGGCGAAGCGCTCCCGCTGGGCCGGGCTGGCGGACCCGAGAACGTCGTCCAGGCAGTGCTGTTCCTGGCGGAGAACGACTTCATCACCGGCGAGACGATCGTCGTTGATGGCGGCGACACGCTCACCTGAGGAGCACAGTGTGACCGAAGCGGTCAAGCACCTGGCACAGCGCCTCGAGCAGGAAGGCGAGAAGAGCCTCGCTTTCTTTCGCCGCCTGCCTGAATCGGCCTGGGAGGCGCAGGTGTATTCGACAGGGTCCGGCTGGCGCGTTCACGACATCCTGGCCCACTTCACCTCCGCCGAACGCGGCTTCCACGCCTTGCTGGAGGATGTCCTGGCCGGTGGCCACGGGGCGCCGCTCGGATTCGACATCGATCAGTTCAACGAGGGGGAGGTCGGCGCGTTGCACGGCCAGCCGGCAGAAGCGTTGCTGCAGGCCTTCGCCGCAGCCCGCGCCAGCACGATCGAGCTGACCCAGCGGCTTCGACCGGAAGCCTTGATCCAGCGCGGCCGTCATCCGTGGTTCGGCGAGACCACAATCGGCGATATGCTGAAGCTGATCCACCGCCACAATCAGCTGCATCAGCGAGACATCCGCAAGGCCCTGGCCTCGGGGTCCCCACTGCCGGTGGAGAGCAGCCTGCCGCCGCGCCAGGCCGGGTCGGGAGACGGGTGATGCCGGACCAGCCGGCCCCATTTGCCCAGCGCAGCCGCAAGCGGATCGCCTTCGACCACAGGGAGATGGATTATTACCTGAGCTGGATCCTCGGCCGCGCAGTCTACGAGGGCCCTCGCCGCGAGGAGTGCTTGCAGCTTGCCTCCCAAATCACGGATGGGGATCCGCAGAGCTGGCAGCGGGCCTGGATCCCGCTCGCCGAACAGACTGAACAATCTGCGGCAGCTTCGCTGT
>JBFYRF010000271.1:0-2528 GCA_041302385.1 Anaerolineales bacterium
CGGCGGCTTGGTGACATCGGCCTCGACCGGATAGGTCAGATGCGTCACGGTCCCTTCGTCGTGCACCGCGTCAGGGATCATGCCGTCGTCCCGCTGGTGGTCGAGCAGAATGCGCAATTGATCCTGAGCCAGCCTCGGCTCAACGTAGCGGTAGGCCAGCGCATGGAAGAAGTTGTCCCACTGCCAGGAACCGACGTAGTGCAGCTTGGAGGGCGTCATCACCTCGCGGGTGATGAAGTAGCGCGACGAGATCAGCCCGGCGCGCATCGTCCACCAGGCGTAGTAGTACTGCGCCCGCAGCGCATCGTCCACGCTCGGCGCGGCGGCGAACCAGGCATGCCAGCGGTCCTCCGCAGACTTGAGCGCGTCGGCGGCCGAGGGAACCCAGCGATTGAAGCCCAGCCGGGGCGTGATGTTGATCAGCAGCGCCCGTCCCCCGCCCGTGGCGTCCAGCAGCAACTGGACTTGCTGTCGGTTCGCGCCGCCGTTGCCGGCCTCATGCCCGACAATCGCAGCGTTGGTGGTGTAGGCCAGGTTTCGCCTGATCTCCCCCGTCAAACGCAGCACGCCCCCGCGGCGGTCGGTCTGCAGCTGGTCTAGATGGGCGCGAAACCGCACCCCGCAGCGGGCGGCAGGAAGCGATACCAAGAGTGTCTCACTGTCGAAGAATGTGATCACGAACTCCCCGACGGACGTGCGCCCGACAACGCAATGCGGGTAGGTAGTTGCTTCAACTGCCAGCGACTTTCCGTCCCCATCGGTCAACCCCAGCCCATCCACCATTGCAGGTCGAACACGATAGGCCCCGGGCTCCAGATCCCGCTTCAACCATCGCTCCGCCAGGCGAATGGCGAATCCCTCACTGTTGCGCAGCAGCATCAGCCGCGAGCCGCGTTCGGTGAACGGGATGCGTTCCAGGTCGATCCGATTGCGCAGCAGCGCCAGGAACGGTGACCGCGGCTCATCCATTCCGCACGGCTTCCTCTCGCAGCCAGCGGACCTGGTACGGGCCCAACGGGATGCGCTCAGCGGTTTGCAGGCGTTCTCCGGTCAGCAGATCCCGCATCACCCCGGCCGCTCCCACCCCGCTCACCGACTGCGGCTGTGGGCGCAGATTGTGCAGGCAAAGCACCGCCTGCTCCCCCTCCGGCGAAGCCCGCCACAGACCCAGCACGCCCTCGCCGGC
This sequence comes from Anaerolineales bacterium, assembly GCA_041302385.1. GTDB lineage: Bacteria > Chloroflexota > Anaerolineae > Anaerolineales > E44-bin32 > PFL42. Next base: position 1,187 of record JBFYRF010000271.1, read on the forward strand.
AGACACAACCTGCTGCTCTCCGTGAGGATGGAATCCCCTGCAGCCGGCCCGCACCCTCAACAGCCGCAGAAAGCGGTCAAGCACGTTGCGCCGCAGCGACCCTGGCTGCGCCAACTCCGCCTCGAGATCGGAGCGCAACAGCCTCTGGCGGTTGATCGAACGCTTGGTGCCGGACTGCCGCACACCCTCTGGCCAGCCGCGCGAGCCGAACAGGCTGTGGAAGTAGATGCCGGGGACGCCGCGCAGGGCGAGCATGATGGCCTGCGCCAGCATGAAGCGGTCCACCTGCCGGCTCACATCTTGCGCACCGCCGTCCGACAGAGCGTCAAAGTAGTTGATGTTCAGTTCGTATGGACTCTCGGAACCATCCGCGTTGCGTTTCGACGAGACCTCGCCGCCCCGCTCCAAGACGCCGCTCACCAATCCCTCGATTTCCTCCGGTGACAGAATGCCGCGCACCGGATTCAGCCCGATGCCGTCATGCGAGGCCAGGAAGTTGAAGAACGTCACCGCGCCGGAAGGCAGCTCTAGCCCGGCAGCCCACTCCGCCAGCACCGTGCTGCTTCCCCGCCACAGCGCATGCAGCACCAGCGGCGGCAGCGCGAAGTTGTACACCCATTGCGCCTCGTTCTCTCCGTTCCCAAAGTAGGAGACGTTCTCGGCGTGGGGGACGTTGGTCTCAGTGACCAGCTTGACATGCGGTGCGACCTCGTCCAGCACCGTGCGCAACAGCTGCACAATGCGGTGTGTCTGCGGAAGGTGAATGCAAGGCGTCCCCGGCTGTTTCCACAGGTAGGCGATGGCATCCAGCCGGAGCAGGCTTGCGCCATGGCTGACGTAGGCAAGCACGACCTCGATGATCTTGAGCAGCACCTGCGGGTTGGCGTAGTTCAGGTCCGCCTGGTCGGCGCTGAAGGTCGTCCATACCAGCTTTTCGCCCCCGGCGGCGGCGAAGGGCGTCAGCAGGGGCGAGGTGCGCGGGCGGACCACCTGGCCAAGGTCGACTCCCGAGGGCATGACTACGAAGAAATCTTCGAATGCGGGCTCATCCCGCAGAAAGGCGAGGAACCATTCGCTCTGTGCCGAGGCATGGTTGAGCACCGCATCGACCATCAGCTGCCGGTCACGTGCCAGGCAGTGGAGATCGTCCCAGGCGCCGAGCGCCGGATCGACGCTCAGGTAATCAACGACCGAGAAGCCATCATCGGACGAGGAAGGGAAGAAGGGAAGCACGTGAATCCCGCGGATTGCCGACCCGGTGTGCCGCTCGACCACGGCGTGCAGGCACGCCAGCGGGGCCAGCCCCGGCGCTTGCACCATATCGCCGTAGGTGATCAGCACG
>JBFYRF010000102.1:0-5334 GCA_041302385.1 Anaerolineales bacterium
CCCTGAACCGGGGGTCCGCCCGGGCAACTGCGCCGGCACGTCTGCAGCCGGTCCAGAGCCCCTGACCCAAGCGCGGCTTTGACGGGGAGCGGGCTGCGTGGTAAGATGCTCCTACTCCCGCCATCGTGTGGCGGGAGAATTCTGCCCCTGCCGGGGCATATCTCACACGCTTCTGGACTGGTCGGGGCGTGCCGGTCGGCCAGCCGGCTCCCGCCCAGGGTGAAGGAAGCGGAGGGTAAACGCCAAGGAGGTTGACCAGCATGGCCGTCATTAGCATGAAGGCGCTTCTCGAGACCGGGGTCCATTTCGGGCATCGCACCCGCAAGTGGAACCCACGCATGAAGCCCTACATCTTCACCGAACGCAACGGAATCCACATCATTGACCTGCAGCAAACGCTCGACGCGCTGGAGAAGTCGTACGCGCTGATCCGCGATGCGGTGGCAGCCAGCGGCACGCTGCTCTTTGTGGGCACCAAACGCCAGGCGCAGGAGACGATCGAGACCGAGGCCAGCCGCTCCGGGATGCCCTATGTCAACCAGCGCTGGCTGGGCGGCACGCTGACCAACTGGCAGACCATTCGTAGCCGCATCGATGAGTTGACGGACCTGGAGCGCCAGCGGGACGCAGGGGAATTCCAGCAGCTGACCAAGAAGGAAGCGCTGATGAAGAACCGCGAGATCGAGCGCCTGCAGGCACGCCTGGGCGGGATCCGCGAGATGCGCTCCCTGCCGCGTCTGCTGTTTGTCGTCGATGTCCGCCGCGAAGAGACGGCCATCCACGAGGCCAACCTGCTGAATATACCGGTGATCGCCCTGGTAGACACCAACTGCGATCCGACCGGGGTGGACTACGTCATCCCCTCGAACGACGATGCCATCCGCGCCATCAAGCTGATCGCGGCCAAGATCGCCGATGCCGCCCTCGAGGGGCGGGCGCTGCGCAAGGACGAGGAGATCGAGGAGATCCGACCGGCATCTGCCGGGCGGAAGCCTGAGCCGGAGTACGATCTGGCCGATGAAGAACTCCTGGGCGAGGCCACGCTGGCCAAGCTGCAGAGCGGCGCCTTTGACGAGGGCGAGGCTGCCGCGGTTGCGCCGGAGGAAGTCCAGGCCGCCGCCCAGCTGCCTGACGAGAAGGTCGAACCCGCGCCCGGCGCGAGCGACACGACCCCGGCGGCCGAGACCGGCACGGCGCAGGAGGCCTAGCGAACCATCATGGCCGTATCTGCAGCCCAAATCAAGGAACTGCGCGAGCTCACCGGCGCCGGCGTGCTGGATTGCCGCAAGACGCTCGAAGCGACCAGCGGCGATCTGGAGAAGGCGGCCGAGCTCCTGCGCGAGCGGGGTCTGGCAGCTGCTGCCAAGCGCGCCGACCGCGAGATGCGCAATGGCGTCGTCGAGTTGTACAGCCATGGCGAGGGGCGCGTCGGGGTGATGGTCGAGGTCAACTGCGAGACTGACTTCGTGGCGCGCACCAAGGAATTCCGCTCCTTCGCCCACGAGCTCTGCCTGCAGGTGGCAGCCGGCGCGCCGAGCTACATCGATGTCGGCGATGTCCCGGCTGAGGTGGTGGAGCAGGAGAAGCAGGCGGCCGTGCGTCTGGCGAACGAGGAAGGCAAGCCCGAGGCAGTGATCGAGAAGATCGTGCAAGGCCGGCTGGAGAAGTTCTACGAGCAGGCCTGCCTGCTACGCCAGCCCTACGTGCGCGATGACGCCCGCAAGGTGGCAGAGCTGCTGCAGGAGATGATCGCCAACACCGGCGAGAACATCTCCGTCCGGCGGATCGCCCGCTGGGCGGTGGGCGAAGCGAAGTGAGCCAAGATCGGGCCAACCTAGCGTTGGCCCGATGTGCAATTGGCGGCGTACACCGTCGCGGGGAGGGGGAATGGCCAATCCAGCCTACACGCGCATTCTGCTGAAGCTTGGCGGCGAGGCCCTGTCCGGGAAGTCAGGGATTGGCATCGACCCGGACCGGGCGGAGGAGGTGGCGGGCAAGGTGCGCCAGGTGCTGGACCTGGGCGTGCAGATCGCCATCGTCCTCGGGGCCGGCAACCTGTGGCGCGGCCGGACGGGCATCGAGCGCGGCATGGAGCGCGCCACCGCCGACTACATGGGCATGGTGGGGACGGTGATGAACTCGCTCGCCCTGATGGACGCCCTCGAGCGCAGCGGCGTGGTCACCCGGGTGATGTCGGCCCTCGAGATGCAGGCCGTCGCCGAGCCCTACATCCGGCGACGCGCCATTCGCCATCTCGAGAAGGGCCGAGTGGTGATTCTGGGCGGCGGCACCGGCAATCCGTATTTCTCCACCGACACCGCTGCCGCGCTGCGGGCAATGGAGATCGGCGCCGATGTCGTGATCAAGGCGACCAAGGTCGACGGGGTGTACGAGAGCGATCCCGAGGTCACGCCCACGGCCGCCCGCTTCGACCGGTTGAGTTACATCGAGGCTCTGAACCGGCGGGTCAAGGTCATCGATAGCACGGCTATTTCGCTGTGCATGGACAACGCCCTGCCGATCCTGGTGATGGACTTGTGGCAGCCGGGCGCGCTCGTGCGCGCGGTCCAGGGTGAGGCGGTCGGGACGACGATCGCCGGCTAGTCCGGCCGGCTACGCAATCCGGCGGATTTGCGCTATCCTTTGGAAGTCCACCGCCCGTGTGCACCCTGCGCGGCGTGCGACGGGCGGGGCGCAGGACCCCGTGCAGGCAAATGGATGGACGGGGGAGATCATCCAACCGAGGTGAGGGCGATGGTTGACGATGCCTTGGCCGAAGCCGAATCCCGTATGGCTGGCGCTTCGCGTTCGCTGGAGGAGGACCTATCCGGCATTCGGACTGGGCGAGCGTCCCCGGCGCTGGTCGAGCGCCTGCTGGTCGAGTACTACGGGACCCCGACGCCGCTGATGCAGCTGGCGACCATCTCCGCCCCTGAACCGCGGCTGCTGACCATCCGACCCTTCGACCCGGCCAGCCTGAAGGATATCGAACGGGCGATTCAGGCCTCCGATCTGGGGCTGACGCCCAACAATGACGGCAAGATGATCCGCCTGAACATCCCGCCCCTGACCGAGGAGCGCCGGCACGAACTGGTGCGCTTGGTGCGAGCCCGGACCGAGGAAGCCAAGGTGGCGGTGCGCAACGTTCGCCGCGATGTGCACAACGATCTGCGAGAATTTGAACGCGAGAAGCTGATCTCGGAAGACGACCTGGCGCGCGGCGAAGACCGGCTGCAGAAACTGACCGACCATCAGATCGAATCAGTCACCACCGTCGGCCAACGTAAGGAAGCCGAGATCCTCGAGGTCTAGGCGATCCCCGTCATGGCCAAGCGCAAACCCTCCGGCGCCAAGCTCCCCGATAAGATCCCCGCCCATGTGGCCATCATCATGGATGGCAATGGTCGCTGGGCGCGCCGACGCGGCCTGCCGCGCCTGGCTGGCCACCGCGCCGGGGTCGACAACCTGCGGCGCGTGATCGAGGCCAGCACGGAGTTTGGCATCCGCTACCTGACGATCTATGCCTTCTCGACGGAGAACTGGGCTCGTCCGCCGGATGAGGTGCGCGGGCTGCTCAACATCCTGGAGGATGTGATCGATCGGGAACTGGACGAGCTGCACCGCAACGGGGTTCAACTGCGCCACATCGGGCGTCTGGAACGGCTCGAACCTCATCTGCAGGCCAAGGTGCGCTACGCTATCGACATGACGCGTGAGAATCAGCGCCTGGTGCTCAACATTGCCTGGAACTACGGCGGCCGCGATGAACTGGTGTGGGCCATTCAACAGATCGTGGCCGCCGGCTATGCCCCCGAGCAGGTGGATGAGGAGTTGATCTCGCGCTACCTTTTCACCTCCGCCTCACCGGATCCGGACCTGATCATCCGCACCTCGGGCGAGATGCGCGTCAGCAACTTCCTGGTCTGGCAGGGCGCCTACTCGGAGTTGTATGTCACCCCGACCCTGTGGCCGGATTTCGGCCGCGAAGAGCTACTGGCGGCGCTGCGGGATTTCGCCCAGCGCGAACGTCGCTTTGGCCAGGTACGCGCCCCGGTTGGCAAATCGTAGATGCTTCGGCAGCGCGTGCTGGTTGTCCTCGTTCTATTTCCCATTGGCCTGGTGGTGATCCTCGCTGGCGGCGGGTGGTTTGCTGCCGGGATTGCGTTGATGCTGGGCATGGCCGGCTTCGAATTCGGCCGCCTCTTTCGCGCTACCGGACAGCGCCCGAGCCTGCCAATGCTCGTCGGGTTCAGCGCGGCATTTGCCCTGGCGCGCCACGCCTGGGGATTTGGAGGCAGCCCAGAGCTGCTGGCGGCGGTGTGCCTGCTGGGCATGACCTGGCATCTGATTGACTACGAGCGCGGGGCGCTCGCCTCAGGCACGGACATGGCGCTCACCTGGGGCGGGATCCTGTACCTGGGATGGATCGGCGGCTACTTTGTCTCGCTGCGCGACCTGCCGGACGGCACGTGGTGGCTGTTGCTCGCCCTGCCGACGGTCTGGCTGGCCGATAGCGCGGCGTACTTCGTCGGACGGCGGTTCGGTCGGCACAAGCTCGCTCCGCGCCTGAGCCCTAAGAAGACCTGGGAAGGCTACCTGGCGGGCGTCGTCACCGGCGCGATCAGCGGCGCGCTGCTGGCACTGGCGTGGGCACAACTGGCCGACAATCCGGCCTCGTTCTCCGTGGTGAACGGGATCGTCATCGGCACGGTGCTGGCGGTCTTCACCACGCTGGGCGACGTGGGGATCAGCATGATCAAGCGCCAGGTCCAGGTGAAGGATTCCGGCAGCCTGCTGCCTGGCCACGGCGGCGTGCTCGATCGGATCGACTCCTGGCTTTGGGCCGGGGTGCTGGGCTACTACCTGGTGCTCTGGCTGACCGCCTAGCCGCGCAGCCGTTCTCTGCCCGAAGCCGCTCAAATCGAACTGAGAGCATGACCGCGCGCCGACGCGTGCGGACCAGGCCTTCACTTCACCCGCTGCAACCTTGATCCTGCCTGCTGTCCCCTCCCGGGTTTGGGGCAGTCCGCCGTGATCCGGGAGCCTGCCGGAGCGACCGAGCCGCGTGTCGGGGAACGCGGGGAGGGGGACCAACGCCTGGACGGAGTCGGCGCAGACGGATCCGCTTGACTGGCGGCGGGGGCAGATCCCGGCGAACGCCCAGAAGGGTAGGCAACCAGAGCTGCCGAGGGTCGAGATCCGAAGGTCCCCTGCCTTGCCTAAGACCCGGCAGGGCAGGGACCTGCTGAGCGGCCATGTGAGATGGGCATGCCAGTTGCTGCGGCCTGCCCACCGGCGCGAACGCCTCTGCGCAATTCGTTCTCGGCCGAGCGA
>JBFYRF010000319.1:0-15862 GCA_041302385.1 Anaerolineales bacterium
ATCCTGCGCGAACTCGACCGGGGCGGCCAGATCTTCTACGTGCACAACCGGGTGCAGACGATCGAGATCGCCCGTCGCCAACTCAGCCAACTGCTGCCGGAGGCTACCGTTGAGATCGCTCACGGGCAGATGCCGGAACGCCAGCTATCCCAGGTGATGGAGCGCTTCGCCCAAGGCGAGGTCGACGTCTTGCTCTGCACTTCGATCATCGAGTCCGGCCTGGACTTCCCCAACGCCAACACGTTGATTGTCGACCGCGCCGACACGTTCGGCCTGGCGCAGCTGTACCAACTGCGCGGGCGGGTCGGGCGCGGCACGGTGCGCGCTTTCGCCTACTTCTTCCGCGACACCCGCCGGCGCGCGACAGAAGACGGCCTGCAGCGGCTGGAGACTATCGCCGAGCATACGCAACTCGGCGCGGGCTACTCGCTGGCCATGCGGGATATGGAGATGCGCGGCGCCGGGGATATCCTCGGCACGCGCCAGCACGGACACATCAGCGCCATCGGCTTCCACCTGTACACGCGACTGCTGGCCTCGGCGATCGAGCGGCTGCGCGCCGGCTTCCCGGCCCTCCCACCCCTGTCAGACCGGCTGCCCCTCCCCGGCATGCCACTCGATGCCGCCGTGGAGCTTCCGTTGAGCATGCGCCTGCCGGACGAGTACATCCCCGACCGGGACTTGCGCCTGCGCCTGTACCGCCGAATTGCCACCCTGCGCACGCCGGCGGACATCGAGGCCCTTCAGCTCGAGATGCGCGACCGGTTCGGTGAGCCGCCGGAAGAGGTCCGCAACCTGCTCTACCAGATCCGGCTCAAGAACCTCGCCGAGCGTGCCGGGGTCACTTCAGTCACCCTGGAGAGGAACCAGGTGTTGCTCAGGCTGCGCGAACCCTCCGAGGGGGAGCTGCCAGCCAGCTTGCAGGCGCCCGATCTGAGGCGCAGCAAACGCGGCCTTTGGCTGGCAATCTCGGGTGAGCCAATCTGGCAACGGCTGGAACAGGTGCTCGAGCGGCTGGCTGAGGTGAGTCGGCCTGCGGCGCAGGTCAGCTAGCGCACTTCAACCCCACCGCCGCGCCCCCGCGCCCTTCAAGAGCGGTGCAGCCGAGCGTCCATCCGGCGTTTCGCCCCTCCCCCAGGCAGCACATCGGGGGCACGGGTCGGCACAGCCGGCTGGCAGACTAGATTTCGGCCTGATAGCGGAGGATGACAGCCACGTAGGGGACGCCCCCAGCATAGTCGAAGCCGACGACCCAGGTGTTCCAAATGAACTCTGAGCCGGTTGGGTCGGCCGGGGCATGGAAGGCGACGAAGTTCAGGTTGGCGTACTCACTCGGCCACTCGGGGGTAACGGCGGACTCCCCGGCCGGCAGCTCACCGCACACCGGCGGGAGCGCTTTGACCGCGGCGGCCAACGGCTCCACCACATCCCGGGTAAAGCTCCCGCTGGCTCCCGCTCCGGCCTCCGGCCGGGCCAGCCAGTCGATGCGAGACGCCTCAGGGAACAGGTCCCCCAGTGACTCCGGCGCAAGGTGCACTTCTCCCCCGCCTGCATCGAGGCGAATCGCCAGCCCCCGCCATGGACTGACCGTGCGGCGCAAGGCGAGCGGATCGCCCGCCTTCCCTGCCTGCAGGAAATCGTCGAGGGTCGAGAAAAGGCGCGGGTCCGAGCAGGCCTGATCTGCGGTGCGGGCCTCGGTCAGATTCCAGGCGCGCATCCAGCCCTGGCCGCCGCCTGGCAGCTCAACTTCGACCCACACGGAACTTCCCAGCAAGCTCGTCACACCGGTGACGCGCACCGGCCGCTGGTCCGGCTGCAAACGGGCGACCTCGCTGCCCGAGGAGCCTGCCTGTTCGCGCACGGGGAGCGTTTCGCCCGCAGGGACCATGACCACGGCGTACTCGACCTGTGGCAAGAGCGGGGGAGGCTGCGGGAAGGACTCGGGGGCGCTTGAATCGCCCGGCTGCTGCCAGCCGAGCAGCAGTGGATCACGGGCCGGCGCACGCGTGCAGGCGGCAGCGAGCGCCAGAACGGCGACGACCCAAGGGGACACGGATATTGGCAGTGGCTGGAGCGGGCGCATGCAATTCACGTCGCCGCCAGGCAGCGCTCCCGGCGTCAGACGGAGGGAGCCGTCGGCGCGCGGGGCTTGGCCACCCGGGTTGAGCGGCGGGCAGGCTTGGGCACCTCCGGCGCCAGGGCCAGCAGCAGGACTTCGTCCATGTGGTCCACCAGGTGCAAGTCGATCGCCTGGCGGGCGCTCTTTGGCACCTCGCCGAGATCCTTCTTGTTCGGTCGAGGGAGGATGACCCGGCCCAGCTTCAGCCGGTAGGCGGCCATGACCTTCTCGCGCACACCGCCGACCGGCAGCACCCTGCCGCGCAGTGTGATTTCGCCGGTCATGCCGACCTCACGATCGACGGCGCGGCCCGTCAGCGCCGAGGCAAGCGAGGTGGCGATGGTTATGCCGGCGCTGGGTCCATCCTTGGGGATGGCCCCTTCGGGAATGTGGATGTGGATGTCCCGTTTCTCGAACAGCTCGGGCCGGATGTGCAACTGGCGCGCCCGCGACTTGATGTAGCTCAGGGCGGCCTGCGCCGACTCCTGCATCACCTCGCCTACCTGCCCGGTGACCTGCACGCTGCCTTTCCCATCGACCAGAAGCACCTCCACCGACATGGCTTCCCCGCCGTTCTCGGTCCAGGCCAGGCCGGTGGATGTGCCGATCTGGTTCTCGAGGTCCTTCTCATGGGGGTTGATCTCGGGCGGGCCGAGCAGCTTGGGGATCAGCGAGCGGGTCACCCGGCGCGGGATCTGCTTGCCCTCAGCCATGCGGCGCGCGAGCCGGCGGCAGGTCTTGCCAATCTCGCGCTCGAGGTTCCGCACTCCGGCTTCCCACGTGTACTCGCGAATCATCATGCGCAGCGCATCGGTGGAGATATTGAGCCGGTGGCTCTCCAGCCCATTCTGCTCCATCTGGCGCGGAACCAAGAACTGGCGGGCAATTGCCAGCTTCTCCTCCTCGATGTATCCGGGGAACTCGATGATCTCCATCCGGTCCAGCAGCGCCGGGGGGATGGTGACGGCATTGTTGGCCGTTGTGACGAAGAGCACGCGCGACAGGTCGAAGGGGAGCTCAAGATAGTGATCCGAGAAAGCGAAGTTCTGTTCCCGGTCCAGCACCTCGAGCAAGGCGGAAGATGGATCCCCGCGATAGTCGTGGCCCAGCTTGTCGATCTCATCCAGCATGAACAGCGGGTTCAGGCTGCCCGCCCGGCGCATGGCCTGCAGGACCCGCCCCGGCAGGGCGCCGATGTACGTGCGGCGGTGGCCGCGGATTTCCGCCTCGTCACGGATGCCCCCCAGCGAGATGCGGATGAACTTGCGGCCGAGCGACTCGGCAATCGACCTGCCGATCGAAGTCTTGCCGGTTCCCGGCGGCCCGATGAAGCACAGGATTGGCTGCCGCTGCTTGTCCCCCGCCAGGCTGCGGACGGCGATGTACTCCAGGATGCGGTCCTTGACGTCGCGCAGTCCGTAGTGGTCGCGGTCCAATATCTGCTTGGCGTGACGCACGTCCAGGTTGTCGGCCGTGACCTCCGACCAAGGGAGCTCGGTCAGCCAATCGATGTACGTGCGGATGATTCCCACTTCGGGGGACATCGCAGGCATCTGAGTCAGGCGTTGGATCTCCTTCAGCGCACGCGCCTGCACTTCTTCGGGCAGCGCCAGGTGGTTCACCAATTCGCGCAGATCGGCGATCTCCTGCGCCCAGATGTCGCCCTCGCCCAGCTCGGTCTGAATCGCCTTCATCTGCTCGCGCAGGTACATCTCCCGCTGCGAGCGATCGACCTCGCTCTGCACCTGGTTGTGGATCCGGTCTTCCAGCTCCAGCACGTCCAGTTCGCCGCCGAGCAGCACGCTGATGTGCTGTAACCGGGTCACCGGATCGAAGGTCTCCAGCACCTCCTGGCGCTCCGGGATGCTGAGCTCGAGCGCCGAGGCAACCAGGTCCGCCAACCATCCCGGATCGTCGACATTGGAGGCATACAGGTAGGCTTCTTCGGGCAGGGTGCGGTTGAGCTGGACGCATTTCTCGAACAGGGTGAGCACCGCCCGCATCAGGGCGACCGTCTCCTTGCTGCGCTCGGCCGGTGCGTCGGCCGGGCGGGCGCGGGCCAGCAGGAACGGGCCGCGATCGATGAATTCGACGATCTCGACCCGCCGCCGGCCCTGGGTCAGCACCGAGGTCGAACCGTCGGGCAGGTGCATCATCCGCCCGACCGCCACCTCGGTCCCGATGCGGAACAGATCCGCTTCGCTGGGGCTGTCGATCTCGGCATCACGTTGGGCGATGGCAATCATCGTTCGGCCGGCGCGCGAACTGGACTCGACCGCCTGCAGCGTGGGATCGTGGCTGACAAAAAGCGGGGTGACCATGTTCGGATACAGCACGGCGTCGCGCAATGGCAGCACGGCGCACTCGATCAAGCCAGACGAATCGAGGGGCGCATCCTCGATGTCGTACAGCTCCTCCATCCGGCGCCCCATGCCCTCGCCGATATCGGGGATCTGCTGCCAGCGTGCGCTGCCACGGTTCATGCCGGCACCTCGGCTTGCGTCGTCGCCGTCGGGAGGCCCAGCGACTCCCAGTGGCGCAACGCCTCCCCCACCACGAACAAGCTGCCCGTGACCAGCAGCACCTCATCCGGGCGCAGGATTTTCAGGGCGCGGTCGAGCGCCTGCGCCACCGGGACAACCGTCTCCACCCGGGTTCCATGTCCGTGCGCCAGCGCAGCCAGATCCGTTACCTCCGCCGCCCGGGCATGGGCTGCCTGGGTGGCGATCAGCCGCGAGACCCGCGGCAGCAGTTCATCGAACATCCCGCTGAGGTCCTTGTCGACCGAGGCGCCGAAGACCATGGTGACGGGCTGTCCAGGGAAGTAATCGTCGAGGGCAATGCGCAGTTTGAGCGCCGAATCGCGGTTGTGGGCGGCATCCAGAATGACCAGCGGATCCTTCGACAGTACCTGGAACCTGCCGGGCCAGGAGGCGCGGGCAAAGCCGCTGCGAATGGCCTCCTCGGGAATCTGAAACCCCTGCTCCCGCGCAACCTGCAGCGCGGCATAGGCAACGGCACAGTTGGTCACTTGATGGTAGCCCAGCAGCGGAATCTCGAAACGCGGGGGGACCCACTCCACGCTCCCACCGGAGTGGACGAAGACATCCATTTGGTCTTGCTCCGCCGCCGACCAGATATACAGCGACTGGCCGGTCAGCCGATGCACCCCCGGGGCGTACAGCCAGTCCTTCCCCACGCGGATCAGGGGCGCGCCGCGTTCCTCTGCCACTCGGGCGACCACGTGCTCCGCCTCATGCTGTTGAGGCGCGAGCACAACCGGCACGCCCGGTTTGATGATCCCCGCCTTCTCGCCGGCAATGTCCGATAGACGGTCTCCCAACAGGTGGGTGTGATCGTAGGACAGCGATGTGATCACCGACACCAGAGGACGCAGGACATTGGTCGCGTCCAGCCGACCGCCCAGCCCAACCTCAATCACGGCGCACTCGACCTGCTGCCGGGCGAAGTACAGGAATGCCAGCACAGTGACGATCTCATACATGGTCAGATCGGGCACCTGCGCCACCACCGGCTCGAGCTCGTCAACCAGCCGGGCCAGTTCGGCTTCTGTGATCAGCGCGCCATCGACCTGTACCCGTTCGCGGAAGTCGATCAGGTGCGGCGAGCTGTAGAATGCCGTCCGCAGGCCCGCCTGGCGCAGGGCGGCGGCGATGAATGACGAGACGGAGCCCTTGCCCTTCGTGCCGGCGACGTGGAAGCTGGGATAGGCCTGATGGGGATTCCCAAGCCGCTCAAGCAGCAGCGCCACGCGTGTCAGGTCGAACACCTCGGGGGCGTAGCGATAGCTCCGCTCGGCGCTGTAGTCGACGAAGCTGTACAGGAACGTCAGGGCTTCTGGGTAGGTGCGTGGCATAGACCCGTCATTGTACTGCTCGCCTGTCAGGCGGACAAGGCCAGCCGGGTTTGCAGCCCATCGAGTTACGCGCTATCATCTTTCCATCCCTGAACCTTGGAGAGGAGGTGGCATTGCGCGTACCCAGGGCCCTGACGTGTTCACGCCCGGCCATCCGCCATTCCCAAGCTAGCATTCCTGAGGAGGAAAACGCACCATGAGGACCAAACCGCTCTTCCTGGTCATGAGCCTGCTCCTTGTCCTGGCTCTGACCCTCGGCGCCTGCGCCACGCCCGCCGAGGCGCCGACGGAAGCCCCAGCTCCACCGACGGAGGCTCCGCCGCCCCCGCCCACCGAAGAACCAATGCCCGAAATCGGAACCCCCGACCACCCGATCAAGGTGTTGTTCGTGCCGTCGGTCGATGCCAACATGATCGTCAGTGGGGGCGAGGTCATGGCGGACGCGCTTAACGAGGCCACGGGACTGACCTTCGAGGTCGTTGTCCCGACCTCCTACGCCGCGACGATCGAGGAGATGTGCGCCTCCCCGGACGATACCATCGGCTTCATCCCGGCCTTTGGTTACGTTCTGGCCAATGACCTGTGCGGCGTGGATGTGTCCCAACGAGCCGTGCGCCGCGGCTGGGGCGTGTACTGGACCATGTTCGTCGTCGGGCGCGACAGCGATATCCAGGAATTGGCTGATCTGGAAGGCAAGAAGTGGGCCTACCCGGACGCCGGTTCAACCTCCGGCTACCTGGTCCCCAAGGTAATGCTTGACGAAGCCGGCATTACCACGGGCGAGACGCTGGAAGCGGGCGGGCACCCACAAGCGGTGCGCGCCGTCTATACCGGCGAGGCCGATTTCGGCACCGCCTTCTACAGCCCGTATGCCATTCCCGAGGGCGGGACGCCTTGGGCACGCGGCATGGACCCCGAGGTTCCGGTGGATGTCAGCACCTGCGCTCTGAACGATGACAAGAGCCAGCTGCTGTGCGAGGGCTACCGCGTGCTGGACGCCCGCGCCAATATCCGCGAAGAGTTCCCGGATGTGGCACAGAAGGTCCGCATCCTGTCGCTCTCGCCGGACATCCCCAACGACACCATGTCCTTCGGCCCCGAGTTCCCGGCCGAAATGAGGGCTGAGATCGAGGCCGCTCTGGCCGCCTTCTCGCAGACCGAAGCCTGGGACATGTCGATCGGCAGCGAAGACTTCTACGGCTGGTCGGGCATCGAGCCCGCCACCGATGCGGATTACGACTTCGTCCGCCTGATGGTCGCAAACGCTGGCGTGACGGTCGAGTCGCTCGACTGACGCGCCCAACCGAGATTCGGGCAGGGGGAATCCCCTGCCCGAATCTCAACGGGCTTGTACACTCTGATCCCCAGCGGCCGGGCCTGCAGCCTCCGCCTCGGCCGCGATGGTTGGTGAGTGACCCAGCATGCTCCAGGTGATCAACCTGACCAAGATCTACGAGGGAGGAACCAAAGCCCTCGACCGGGTCACCTTCGAGGTGCCCGACGGCCAGTTTCTGGCGGTCATTGGCCTGAGCGGTTCCGGCAAGTCCACCCTGCTGCGCTGCATCAACCGGCTGGTTGAGCCGACCGAGGGTCAGATCCTGTGGAACGGCGAGGACATCACCGCCGCCACACCCGAGGAGATGCTCCGCATCCGCCGCAGGTTCGGCATGGTCTTCCAGCACTTCAATCTGGTGCATCGCTCGTCTGTGCTCACAAATGTGCTGGCCGGACGACTGGGCTATGTCAACCCCGCCTGGAGCCTGCTCAACCGCTTCCCTCGCCAGGACGTCGAGAAGGCCATGCAGCAGTTGGAGCGCGTCGGCATCGCCGACAAGGCGGATCAGCGCGCCGATGAGCTGAGCGGCGGCCAGCAGCAGCGAGTCGGCATCGCCCGAGCCCTGATGCAGGATCCGGAAATGATCCTGGCCGACGAGCCGGTGGCCAGTCTCGATCCGGTGCTCGCCCACAGCATCATGAAACACCTCGAGGAAATCAATCAGCAGGACGGTGTGACCGTGCTGTGCAGTCTGCACTTCCTCGACATCGTGCACCGCTATGCGGACCGGGTGATCGCCCTCAACGAGGGTCAGTTGGTGTTTGAGGGCTTGCCCACCGAGATTGACGATCAGAAGTTCAAAGACATCTACGGCCGCGAGGCCGAGCGCGTGGGCTGACAGGATGAAGACGAAGCGGGCCTTGATCTGGAAATCGCTGCGGACCGGGCTGTTGACCGTGCTGGTCTTGCTGATCTTCGCCTATGGCTTCCAGATCACCAAAGTGAACCTGACCGAGCTGCGCAGCGAACAGCGCCAGGAGAGCCTGACTCGCGTGATCCGCACGCTGGCCAGGCCCGACCTGTTCGCCTTCCCGCAGGAGGAGCTGGCGGCGACGGCACCGGTGTTCTTGCCCTGTCCCGGCACTCAGGCTCTTGCCGCTCTTCCGGCGCCGGACACCTCCGGCCCGTACATGCTGATCACGCCGGCCTGCGCCGACCCCAAAGGATCGGTGCAGATCGAAGGCTTCAACTTCTATCCGAACGCCGCCGGGCCGCTGCGCTTCGTCCCTGGCAGCGACTCGGCAAACCCGG
This sequence comes from Anaerolineales bacterium, assembly GCA_041302385.1. GTDB lineage: Bacteria > Chloroflexota > Anaerolineae > Anaerolineales > E44-bin32 > PFL42. Next base: position 8,584 of record JBFYRF010000319.1, read on the forward strand.
TCACCCTAGGAAATGATGTCGTCAGGACCGACGCCCAGGGGCACTTCCTGGCCGCGTTCGTGCTGCCCGACCGCCCGAGCGAGGACGTCCAGTACGTCCGGGCGATTATCCGCCGCAATGTCGGACTCCCCCAGCTGAGCGAGACCGCCTACAGCACTTGGGACAAGATCGTCGAGACCGTGTTTCTGGCGCTGTTGGCCACGGTCATTGGCACTGCCCTGGCCATTCCTTTGAGCTTCATGGCCGCCCGCAACCTGATGGTCTCCGTGCGGAGCCCGCTGGCGAGCATATCGCTGTCCCTGCTCGGCTGGCCTGCCGGGATTGTGATCGGGTTCCTGGTTGCGCGCTGGGTCGGGGCGCTGGGCCAGCCGCTGGCCTCCAGCCTCCTGGCGAACTTCGCTGCCGTTGTGGTTGCCCCGCTCGGGGCCTGGCAGGCAATGCGCTGGGCTTTGCCACCCGAGGAACTGACGCCCCCCGGCAAGGGGACTCGTCTGGCGCGTTCGCTGGTCATGGCCCTGGCGGCACTGCTGGCGCTCTTCGCTCTATTCCAGTTGGCCGCGCTGGCGATGAGCTTGGGATCGCGGCTGGAAGACATCCTGACCAGCTTCGGCTTCCTGGGCGGTTTCCTGTTCCAGCTCGGGGAGATCGTGCGCCTGATCACCCCGGTACTGGCAGCACTCGCCGCCGGAGGTTTGCTCAGCAGCAAGCTGGCCCAGTTGGGCCAGCGATTCTCCGAACGGGCCTCGGCCCCATGGGTGAAGGCGTTCAACCTGCTGGTGGCTACCGCAGCCGGGGCGACCGTTATGGGGCTGCTGGGCTTGATGATTGACTTGTTGTATCAGGTCGGGGTCCCGTCATTCACGCTGTGGATCCCAATGGCCGTCGGCGCCGTCGGCGGACTCGTGCTGGCGGCGATGGTCAAGCCCAAGGACACGCTGCCCAACGGGCTGATCATCTACTCGATCACCCGGACAATCCTCAACGGCACGCGCTCCATTGAAGCGCTGGTGATGGCGATTGTGTTCGTGATCGCCGTCGGCATCGGTCCCTTCGCCGGCGTGCTAGCGCTGGGACTGCACACCATCGTCAGCCTGGCGAAGCTGTATTCCGAACAAGTCGAGAGCATCCTGCCCGGCCCGCTCGAGGCGGTAGAAGCTACCGGCGCCAACCGACTGCAGACCATCATCTACGCCGTTGTGCCGCAGATCGTCCCGCCGTACATCTCCTACACCATGTACCGCTGGGATATCAATGTCCGCATGTCGACCATCATCGGTTTCGTCGGCGGCGGCGGTATCGGTTTCTTGCTGCAGCAGAATATCAACCTGCTCAACTACCGGGCGGCTGCGGCCCAGATGCTGGCGATCGCCGTCGTCGTCGCCGCCATGGACTACATCAGCTCGTACCTGCGCCAGCGAGTCGTCTAGGACCGGCCCCCCTGCCCACCTCTCCACCCAAGCTGTCGGCATGCCCGGGATCAAGCAGGACCACCGGGCCCTTTCGGCCTCCCTTCGCGCAAAGGGAGGCCGGGTGTTTGCCCGGCAAGGGATGGGCCGGGCCCCGGGTGCTATAATCCTGCGAATTGCGGTCGGCGCACGATGAATGATCCGGTGCTGGTCCTCAACGCCAATTACGAGCCGCTGAACGTGTGCTCCACCCGACGCGCGCTCACGCTGCTGGTTGCCGGCAAGGCCGAGATGCTGGCCAACGGCCGCGGCTATGTGCACACCGTGCGCCTAACTCTCCCCCGCCCTTCCGTCATCCGACTGGGACACATGGTTCGCCGGCCACGGCCCCGCGTCCGATTGACCAAACGCGAGGTCTTCCGGCGCGACAACTTCACCTGCCAGTACTGCGGATCACGGTCCCCCCGCCTGACAATCGACCACCTGATCCCCCGCCATCGCGGCGGCGAGCACAGCTGGGACAATCTGGTGGCGGCCTGCCCGGCCTGCAACCTGCACAAAGGCGGACGCACAGTCCAGGAAGCGCGCATGGCTCTGCGGCGTCCGGCGCATGAGCCCGTCGCCAGCGCCATGTACCTTTTCTCGCCCCACCTGGAGCGCAATCAGGACTGGGAGACCTATCTGAGAGGCTGGTAGCTAGAGGCTTTCGAGCAGCGCCAGCACAGCGCCGGCGACGACGCCATGACCGCCGCAGACCATGGGGATCGAGCTGCCGGCGACGGCTGACGCCAATCTGCGCAACGACGGATCGGCCACGTCCTCCGCCCAACCCAGATCGGCGGCGAAGCGATCGGCTTCCGGCGGCCAGGATCCGGCATGCGCCATCCACACCCGCGTGTCCCAGAGCACGGCGTCGGCCATTGTCGACAGGCGCTCGACAAAGGCTTCTGGCCCAACCTCGGCGATCATGGCCCCGATCAGGGAGCGAACCTCCCCGCGCTCGGCCCGACCGTTAGCCAACATTCCGCGCTCCTCGACAAACAGGCGGACCGAGGTGCGGCCTCGACCTTCTAGCTCCCGCCAGACATGCGACGAAGAGCGGCCGATCACGGCCAGGGTGCGGGCTTGCTCCTCCAGCACCTGGCGCACGCCCGCCACACGCAGCCGGAGCTCCGCGGGGCCTTCATCGAGTCCGCGGCGCAGGCTCGGCCCGAGGGACGGGTGGTCTGCCAGCAGGCAGGCATCTGCCGGGGTGTCGATGTCCGCGCGCGTAGCCGCACCGATTGGCAGGCTGCGTACGCTGCAGCCGGTTTCCTGCTGCAGCCGCCAACCGACCGGGTTGTCGGTGGCCAGGCTTGGCGCCAATTGCGCCAGGCAAGCACCGTCGTTGATCACAAACCAATCGGTGGAGTACAGGTTGTTGACGGCTGCCGACGGCCGAGCAGCTTCGGAGACGGCAAATGCCGCTGTCAACGACTCGACGCCCGCCAGCGGGGCGCTGGCACCGCCGAAGTAGGCCATGCCGCCGCGCCCCGGGCCTGAGGCGAACGCCGCCAGCACAGCACCGAAGTGGAAGGGCGTGGTGGAAGCGGGCCACGCCTCCACGCCGACCGCCTTCAGGCGCTCCGCATCCTCGGGCCGCGCGGCCAGGGCCAGCACCGCCGAGGCCGCACTCACCTGCTGCAGCCGCTCCACCAGATCGAGCGCCGCCGCCAGGCGCACCTCGCCCATCCAGCTCTCGGCGCGGCTAGTTCCGGCCGGTGGCAGCAGCAGCAAGGCGGGGAGGGAACGGGGCATCCGCACAGAGCCGCGGGAGCCCGCCCAAGGCGGGCCCCCGCGCGATCGAGGCTAGGCGATCTCGGTCTCGATCAGACCGAGCGTGCCATCACGGCGGCGGTACAGCACGTTGACCGAATTGGAGCCAACGTTGAGGAACACGAAGAAATCGGTGTGACCGAGCAGATCCATCTGCTCGATCGCCTCGCTCTCGTCCATCGGGGCAAGCGGGAAGCTCTTGCGGCGGCTGATAGAGCGCTCGGGCTCCACGGCCTCGCCGCTCGGCGCGGAGGTCACCTCGGCCGCCGTGCGCCCGTCGCCGCGACCGCGCCAGCGGCGTCCCTTGTAGCGCTCGACCTGTCGGTACATCTTCTCCATCACCGCATCGATCGAAGCGTAGATGTCGTCGGTTCGCTCTTCAGCCCGCAGCATCACACCCTTGCCGCGCACCGTCAACTGCGCAACCTGGCGGTCGTCGCTGCTGCGGGCCGCCTTGTCGAACGCCAGGTCGACCTTGGCCTCCTCGATGATGTCCAGGTACTTGTCGAGCTTGCCGGCTTTCTTGACCACATAGTCCCGCAAGCGGTCATTCAGATCGAGATTGCGAACACTGATCTCAACGGCTACCGTCATCTTGCCTCCTTGGGGGTCGCCCCACGCGGATGCGGATCATGCCCGTCCAACCGTGACCGCGACGACTGCCTCGCATCCAGCCAGGAGCACGGCGTCGGCGCAGGCAGCGAGCGTCGCTCCGGTCGTCATCAGATCATCGACCAGACACACCGATTTGTGCTGCACATCCTGGGGTCTTGCCTGGAAGGCGCCCTGCACATTCCGGCGGCGCGCCTCCGCGTCCAGCCCGACCTGCGAGGGCGTCTCGCGGGTGCGCTGGATGGCAGCGGGCAGGAATTCCATCCCAGAGCTCCCGGCCAGGCTGGATGCAATGAGCGCCACTTGATTGTACCCTCTCCGGCGCTGCCGGGCGTGCCCGAGGGGGACGGGCACCGCAATCTCGGGGTGCCAATCGGCCTGGCGCACCACCTGGCTCAACCACTCCCCCATGACGGCGGCCATCTCGGTTGACGGGCGATATTTCAGTTGCACCAATGCCCTGGCCAGCGGGCCACGATAGCGGGCGAAGGAGCGAATGGGAAAAGACAGGTCCGATGAGGTGCAGCGGCGGCAGCCGGAGCGGCCATCGAGCGGCTCCCCGCACAGGGCGCACAGCGGCCCGCGCAGCGGCTCAAGTGTACTGTCGCACTGCGCGCACCAGACCTTCCCGACACAGCCGCAGCCCAGACAACGCGTGGGAAACACAAGCTCCAGCAGCGGCTGGAGCCGGGTGCGAGCAGGTTGATTTGGCTGCCGGTCCTCCTGGCGCCCCATGCCGCCTCCCGGCGACGGCGGGCGAAACAGCCCTTAGCCGCCTGAGAATCCCAGAATGCCGCCCAGCGCCGAACCCATCAGGCTGGCGGCCGCCGGCCCGAGCAGGATCACCATGATCGATGGAAAGATCAGCAGGGCAATGGGGAAGATCATCTTGATCGGGAGTTTGTGCGCCTCTTCCTCGGCCAGCTGCCGGCGGCGCACCCGCATCTGATCCGACTGGATGCGCAGAACCTTAGCCATGCTGACACCAAGTTGCTCCGACTGGATGATCGCCGCCACGAAGCTGGTCATCTCGGTCACCTGCAGACGGTCCGCCATGTCGCGCAGCGCATCTCGGCGGAGCTTACCCAGGCGGATCTCCTGGATCACCCGCCCGAACTCCAGGGCCAGGTCGTTCTCCCACTTCTCATGCACCTTGGCCATGGCAGCATCAAACCCCAGGCCGGCCTCGACGCAGATCGTCAGCAGGTCAAGCGCGTCCGGCATGGCGCGGAAGATGCCTTTCTGTCGCCGCGACACACGGCTGCGCAGCCAAAGATCGGGGAAGAAGAAGCCGAGCGCGGCGAACAGCACACTGAGCCCAAGGCCCTGCAGGAAGTTGCGTCCTGTCACCAGGTACACAATCAGGATGCCGCCGCCGAACAGCGCAGCCAGCACGAAGCGCAGCGACAGGAAGAAGGCCGGATCGATCTGGAGCCCGGCGGTTTCCAGTTTCTTCTTGGCCGAATCCAGCGTCGCCTGCGGCGTGAAGCGGGCGGCCATAGTGCCGATGCGGTTGAGCAGTGGAATGATGACGCGCTCGTGAAAACGCTCGGAAAGCTCGATCTGCTCGAGCGTGACCGCTTCGTCGCGCACTGCATACGCCGCCATCCGGTCCTGGATCGAGTTCTTGGCCTCCGGGGAGCGGATCCCGGCCACAACCAGGACCACGGCCCCGATGACTGCAATCCCAAGGATGATCGCTATCGCCATGTGCTGTTCTCCCCCGCCCGATCCGGGCGGGCATTCCTAGATGTCGATCTTAACCATCTTCTGAACGATGGCAAAACCCGACCCGACCAGGCCGATCGATACGCACACCCAGGCAATTCCACAAACCCCGGAGTCCATGAACACCGGGACGCCAACCTCGAACGGCTTCTTGATGTACTCCGGATTGATGGCCAGCAGCAGGAAGAACAGAGCGATCGGCATGCCGCTGATCACCCAGGCCGTCGCCCGCCCCTGCGCGGTCAGCGCGGCGATCTCGCCCTTGATCCGCACGCGTTCACGGATCACAAAGGAGATCGTGTCCAGGATCTCGGCGAGATTGCCGCCCACCTCGCGCTGCACATTGATCGCCGTGATCACCAGGTCCAGATCCTCACTCTGGATGCGGCGCAGCAAGTGGTCCAAGGTATCTTCCATCGACAGGCCCAGCTGCATCTCCTGGACCACGCGACGGAATTCATCGCAGATCGGGGAAGGCAGCTCGCGGCTCACGGCCTCCATCGCTTGCAGCGTGGAGTAGCCTGCGCGCAGCCCGTTGACCATCAGGTTCAGCATGTCGCCGAGCTGCTGATCGAACATCTTCAAGCGGCGCTTCTGCGCCCGGGAGACATACATCTGGGGCAGCAGGTATCCGACTACCAGGCCAACGATCGCGAAGATCCCGCTTCCGCCAAGCACCAGGGCGATCAAGGCGAGCAGGACCGCGCTGATCAACTGGGCGGCAATATACTCCGCCGGACGCAGCTTGATGTCGGCCCGGGCCAGATTGCGCGAGATCTTGTTGAAGCGGTCAGTGCCCTCGCCCAACCGGTTGAGAAAGTCACTCAAGGCGGTTGTGCGCTTCTCTTTGCGCTTGACCTCGACCTCGGCGGCGGGCAGGACCATCCCGCCGGTCTCGGCATAGCGCCCCAAGCGTTCCTCGACGACCGTCCTGCGGCCGATCAATGACGAGACGACCCCAACTCCCAGCAACAGCAGGCCAATCGTGCCTCCGATGTACAGGATCAGGTTGGCCAGGTCCATCGCCTAGTAGCGGCTCCTTTCGCCCACACCGAAGATCGAGGCCGGAAGGCGAATGCCAGCCTGCTCGATCTTGTCCATGAACCTCGGGCGCAGCCCGGTTGGGCGCAGCCGGCCAATTACCTTGCCGTTTTCGAAGCCGGTCTGCTCGAAGACAAAGATATCGGTCATGGTGATGACGTCGCCTTCCATCCCCTGGATCTCGGAAATATGGCTGACCTTGCGCGTGCCGTCCCGCTGCCGTTCCAGATGGACGACCAGCTCCAGGGCGGAGGCGATCTGCTCCCGAATGGCGCGTATCGGCAGCTCCATGCCAGCCATCAACGTCATGGTCTCGATACGCGACAGGGTATCGCGCGGGCTGTTGGAGTGCGCCGTGGTCATCGAACCCTCGTGACCGGTGTTCATCGCCTGGAGCATGTCCAGGGCTTCGGAGGCGCGAATCTCACCCACGATAATCCGGTCGGGCCTCATTCGCAGCGCATTCACCACCAGGTTCTGGATGGTGACCTCGCCGCGGCCCTCGATATTCGGGGGGCGGGACTCGAGCGTCACCACGTGTTCCTGCCGCAGCTGGAGCTCGGCGGCGTTCTCGATGGTGATGATGCGCTCGTCGCCCGGGATGTATTGCGATAGCACGTTAAGGAAGGTCGTCTTGCCGGAGCCCGTGCCGCCCGAGATCACGATGTTGATCCGAG
>JBFYRF010000111.1:0-3207 GCA_041302385.1 Anaerolineales bacterium
CCGGCCAGCCAGCAGGGCGTGGACGTCGTGCGCTACCTGACCTCGAAGGGCATCGCCACCAACACCACCACTTGCTTCACGCTGCCGCAGATCATGGCGGTGGCGCGGGCGGCACAAGAGGGTCTGGCCGAGGCCAGCAAGAACAAGGTTGACACCTCCGGCTGGCGAGCGGTAATCACCCACATGCTCGGCCGCCTGACCGAGCGCCCGATCATCCCGGAGCAGGCCGCCTACTATGGCGTGAACTGGACCGAGGCCGACCGCAAGTGGTTTGGCATCGGCGTATTCCGGCGAGCCTATCGCCTGCTCAAGGAAGGTGCCTATCCGAGCAAGATGCTGATGTGCTCGGTGCGCACGGGTCCGCTGGTCAACGGCAAGATGCGCTACTGGGACGTGCAGGAGATCGCCGGCGGCGATGTGGTCTACACCCTGCCGCCGAGCGCCCTGGAGCCGATGTTCCAGATGGGCGATGACCTGGAGTTCCGGGACACGGCCATCGACGAGGAGATCCCCGAGTCCACCCTCGAGAAGATCTACCAGATGCCGTTCACGCTGCAGGCCTTCGAGCCGGCTGGTCTCGCGCTCGATCAGTTCAACACGCATCCCTCGACGATCTTCACCGTGGGCGAGTTCTCCAAGGCGGTTGAGGGTGTGGAGGCCTTCTGCAAGGGGCGCCTGGAGGCGGCGGGGGCAAAGGCCTGACCTCGAGGCGGCGCATGCGCGAGTCTGACCCAGACGTCCGCCAGCCTGACGGACGTCTGCAATCCACAGCCAAGAGAGGATCCGCCTCGGTTTCAGCTGCGGTGAACGAGAGCGACCTTGGAGGGGATTCTCCCCGATCGGGTGGCATTGTCGCCGCCCGACCCGCACCCGGTGTGACGGAGGTTCCGCATGGCGCTTACGCTTGAGCAGGCAATCGCGCGCGTACCTTTCCTCAAGGACGCCAAGGACATCAAGTCCACCGAGCTGACGGGCGGCATCACCAACAAGAACTACAAGCTCGAAACCGGCGGCAAGGCCTACATGCTGCGCATCACCGGCGAGAACACCGACCTGCTGGGGATCCAGCGCGAGATCGAGCACGCCTCGAACTTGGCGGCCGGCCGGCTGGGCATCGCGCCGGAGGTCCTGTACTTCATCGAGCCCGAAGGCTACCTGGTGACGCGCTTCATCGACGGCAAGCGGATCCCGCCGGAGGAGATGGTCAAACCGGACAACATCCGGCGCGTCGTGCGCAAGTTGCGCATGTACCATACGCGGGCGCCTGAAGTGAAGGGCGAGTTCAATGTCTTCCGCCGCGTCGAGCACCTGATCGACATCTCGAAGCAGCACGGGAGCAAGTTCCCCTTCGACTTCGACTGGATCATGGGCAAGATGAAGGACGTGGAAACGGCCCTGCTCAAGGATCCGTACGTCCCCACTCCCTGCCACTGCGATCTGCTCAACCTGAACTTCCTCGACGAGAACGTGGCCGGGGAGATCGGCGAGGTCAAGATCCTCGATTGGGAATATGCCGGGATGGGGGACATCTTCTTCGACCTGGGCAACTTCTGCCATCACCACCGTTTCAACGATGACCTGGTGAATGTGCTGCTCCAGGAGTACTTCGGCGAAGTGACGCCCAAGGTGTTCGCCCGCCTGAAGCTGATGTGGCCGATGTCGACGATCCACGAGTCGATGTGGGGCACGACGCAGACCGGCATCTCGAAACTGGATGAGGATTTCCAGGGCTACGCCGATCTGTGGTTTGCCCGCACGCGGGAGGCGATGATCGACCCGCGCTGGGACCAGTGGTTGAAGGACGTGGCCAAGAAGTAGCCCAGTCTCAGCCCGCAGCCCGAATGTGCAGCGGCGCCCGGCTCCCGGGCGCCGCTTGCGTTCGGGCTGACCCCCACCGTCGCCCCTGCGGGCATAACGCCCCATCCGTCGCGCCCGTGAAAGTCGAAGATGCCCGCAGCGAAGCGGAGGGTACGGGGGCCCAGGCGAGAGGCCGCCTGGCTCGGGGCCATCGCCTGCCGACCGGACTCCTCGGTATGCATGACGGAATGAGCTGTGAAGGGAGAGACGCGACGAGGGCCGGCGTCATCGCCGGCCCTCGCAGGGACTCTCGAGCAGCTGACTGGACGGTCAGGCGGAGAAATACTCCTTGACGGCGGTGATGAACATGTCGTTCTCTTCCTTCGAACCGACCGTCAGGCGGAACCAACCGTCGCTGCCATACATCGGTTCCTGCCCGCGCAGGATCAGCCCCTTGGACTCGGCATGCTTGATCATGCCGTTCCCGGTCTTGCCGGGCACCTTGGAGTCGAAGAGCATGTAGTTGCCGCGGGTCGGGAAGGCCTTTACGCCCGGCAGTTTGTTGACCTCATTCATGATCCGGTCGAGCTCGCTGTTGTTGAAGTCGACGCGCTTCTTCAAGCCCTCGGTGTCTTCGAGGGCGGCCAGCCCGGCCCACATCGCGATGGTGCTCACATTCCAGGGGATCATGGTGGCAGCAATTTGCATGATCACGTCGCGCTCGCCCATGGCGTAGCCGAAGCGCAGCCCGGCCAGGCCGTAGGCCTTGGACAGCGTGCGCGTGACCAAGACGTTCTTGTACTTCTTCACGAGGCCGACCTGGGACTTCTCCTTCACCCCGGCGTACTCGACGTAGGCCTCGTCGACGACAAAGGGGATGCCGGTCTCGGCGATCCTGGTGAATCCTTCCTGATCCATGAAGTTGCCGGTGGGGTTGTTGGGGTTGGCGACGATGATGACCTTGGTCTTGTCGGTGACGGCCTTGACGATGGCCTCGGGATCGTACTGCATATGGTCGTCGCCCCATTTGTACTTCATCGGAACACTGATGATCTTGCCCCCGCAGGCGAGGGTGCGCAGCTTGTAGATGCCGAAACACGGGGTGTGCTGAATGACCTCTTCGCCGGGCTGGACGAAGCTGCGCAGGATCATGTCGTAGGCTTCGCTCGATCCGTTGCCGAGCAGGACGTTCTCGAGCCCCGGAAGCCCGTTCATATCGGCGATCTTCTGGCGGGCGGCAAATCCCTGATCGGCATAACGATTGGCCATGCCGCCGTATTTCTCGATGGCCGCCATCACATGCTCGGAGGGCGGGTTGGGATTCTCGTTGGACATCAAGCGGTGCAGTTCGGGCCGACTCCAGGCCAGGTCGATGTGTGGCGAGTAGTACATCTTCTGGCCCTTGAGCCA
>JBFYRF010000019.1:0-57719 GCA_041302385.1 Anaerolineales bacterium
CGAGCACGGCGCCGCGCTCGGCGGCGAGCATCTGCCAGGGCACCAGGTTCGAATGGTGCTCCATCTCGGTGAGCAACAGCACATCCCCGGCCTTCACCTGCGTGCGACCCCAGGCATGCGCCACCAGGTTGATCGACTCGGTGGTATTGCGCGTGAACACCACCTGCCGGCTGGAGGGCGCGTGGATGAAGCGGGCGACGCGCTGCCGCGCATCCTCGTAGGCCTGAGTGGCTTCTTCAGCCAGTTGATGCACGCCGCGGTGGATGTTGGCGTTCTGCCGCTCGTAGTAGTTCGTCATGGCCTCGATCACCTGGCGCGGCTTCTGCGAGGTAGCCGCCGAGTCCAGGTAGATCAACCGCACGCCAGGCCGGGTCTCGCGCGAGAGCACAGGGAACTCGGACTGGATCGATGTCGCGGGGGACGCCGGTGTCGAGACGGACGGCATAGCGCCTACTTCCGCTTCCGCCCCTTGGGCGGAGGAGCTCGCCGTCGGCTGGTCGAGGGACGGATGTTGTCGCCCCCTTGTTGACACCACAGCACCCGGTCCGGCACCATCCAGCCGTCGGTCAGATAGACGTCCTGGTTGAACTGGATGGCCACCATCTTGTAGTCGGCCTGCACCACCACGCCCTGCAACCACGAGCGAACCCGGTTGCCGCGATCCGTGTGATCACACAGCACGTCCACCAGCTGTCCGACCTCGTAGCGCTCGGCCGAAGCCGGCGCGCGGCCCGGCTTCAGTTCCTGCCTTGGCATGCCTGTCCCTGCCTGTCGCACACTCCCGCCGGTCATCGGATTGCCTGCCGCATCTTGTCGTCGATCATGCGCTGGAAGCGCTCACGCACGCCCTCGAAGGGGATGCGCGACATGATCGGGGCAAAGAACCCGTGGACCACCAGCCGCTCGGCGTCCGTCCTGGGGATGCCACGGGTCATCAGATAGTATAGGGGTTCTTCTTCCAGGCGGCCAACCGTGGCGCCGTGGGTGCAGCGCACGTCGTCGGCCAGTATCTCCAAGCCGGGAATCGAATCGGCGCGTGCCTGCCGGCTGAGCAGCAGGTTGCGATTGGCCTGGTAGCCGTCAGTTTTCTGGGCCCCAGGGGCGACGTAGATCATCCCCTGCCAAACTGAGCGGCTCTTCCCCGTCAGCGCCCCCTTGAACAGCAAGTCGCTGGTCGTGTTCGGAGCGAGATGGTTCTGCTGGGTGTCGTGATCCAGGTGCTGGTCGCCGTCGGTGAAGTAGAACCCCGACATCCGGCCTTCAGCTCCCTGACCTACCAGGTTCAGCTCGCTGAAGTTCTTGGTCAGGTGACTGCCGACGGCGCCGAAAATCCAGTCGACCCGGCCGCGCGCATCTACCTGTGCCCGCTCGTGGCTGATGGTCCACACATGCTCACCCCATGTCTGCAGCTCAACCAGAGTCAGTTGGGCGTCCTCCCCGACGATGACTTCCAGCGTTCCGGTGTGAAATCCAGCGGTCTCAGGCTCGGTGGGGGAAGTGAACTCCTGGACGAATGTCGCCTCGGCGCCCTTGTCAAGAACGACCAGAACCCGAGTGGCGAAGGCTCGCCCGGCGCCAGGGGCCCAGACCACCGAATGCAGCGGCTGCGACAGGACAACCCCCGGCGGAACGTACAGAATGACGCCGGTATCCGCGATTGCAGCCGCCAGGGCGGCGAATTTCGAGCTGGTGGGCTCGACGAGCCTTCCCAGGTAGGTCTGGAGCAGGCCAGGATGCTCTCGCAAGGCGGTCGGCCAGTCGGCGAAGACGACTCCGCGCGCTCGCAAGCCGGGGTCGACGTTCAGCAACACGGGCAGGCCGGGCCGAAGAATCATCAGGCCAGCCTGGCTTTCGTCGGTGATCGGCTGCAGCAGCGCCGCATCGACGGGCAGCGCATCGACCGGTTGCCAATCGACCTGGCCGACCGGCAGGCGGCTCAAGTCGGTGCGCCGCCACGCCTCGTCGAGCGTGCTCGGCATCGGCAGCGACTGATAGTGTTGCCAGGCGCGCAGCCGGGCTTCAAGCATCCAGCTGGGCTCGCCAGCCTGCTCCGAGCGCCGACGGATCTCGTCATCGCTCAGGCGAAACTCGGGCGTAGCTTCGCCCTGGGACTCCGGCTGACGCCGGACGACGGTGCGTGTGCTCATTCGCCTTCCTTCTGCCTGCAAATCCGCGAGCTGGACGGATCAGCCGATCGAGCCTTCCATCTGCAGCTGGATCAGCCGGTTCATCTCGACGGCGTACTCCATCGGGAGTTCTTTGACCAGAGGCTCGATGAAGCCGGAGACCACCATGGTGGTGGCGTCCTCCTGGCTCAGGCCGCGGCTCATCAGGTAGAACAACTGCTCCTCGCCGACCTTGCTGACCGAGGCCTCATGGCCGATCGTCACGTCATCCTCGTCGATCTCGATGTACGGGTACGTGTCGGAGCGGGACTTGGGGTCCAGCAGCAAGGCGTCGCACACCACGTTCGACTTCGATCCGGTGGCGCCCTTGTGCACCTTGAGCAAGCCGCGATACGAGGCCCGCCCGCCGGCCTGGCTGATCGATTTCGAGGTCACCTTGCTGGAGGTGTTGGGCGCGGCATGGACGACTTTGCCCCCCGCATCCTGGTGCTGGCCGGCACCGGCGAAGGCCATCGACAGGATCTCGCCGTGCGCCCCATCCCCCACCAGGTAGCAGGATGGGTACTTCATCGTCAGCTTGGATCCCAGATTGGCGTCGACCCACTCCATCGTGCCATGCTCGTGAACGATGGCCCGCTGAGTTACCAGGTTGAACACATTGACCGACCAGTTCTGAATTGTGGTGTAACGGCAGCGGGCGCCCTTGTTGACCACGATCTCGATCACCCCGCTGTGGAAGGAGTCCGTGGTGTAGGTCGGCGCGGTGCAACCCTCGACATAGTGGACCTGAGCACCCTCATCGACGATGATCAGTGTGCGCTCGAACTGGCCGATGTTCGCCATGTTCAACCGGAAATAAGCCTGGAGCGGCAGGTCAACTTTGACTCCCGGTGGCACGTAGATGAAGGAGCCGCCGGACCACACGGCGCTGTTCAGGGCGGCGAACTTGTTGTCGGTGTGCGGGATGATCGTGCCGAAGTACTTGCGGAACAGGTCGGGGTGCTGCTTCAACCCATTCTCGATGCTCAGGAAGATCACTCCCTGGTCAGACAAATGCTTCTGGATGTTGTGGTAGACCATCTCAGACTCGTACTGCGCCCCGACGCCGGCCAGGAATTTCTGCTCGGCCTCAGGAATGCCCAAGCGATCAAAGGTCTTCTTGATCGTCTCCGGGACCTCATCCCAGGTCTTGGATTCGGCCTCTGCCGGGCGCACGTAGTAGAAGATCTCGTCGAGATTCAGGCCGCTCAGGTCGGGCCCCCAATTCGGCATGGGCCGCGCCAGGTAATGCTCGAGTGCCTTGAGGCGGAAGGCAAGCATCCACTCCGGCTCATCCTTCAGCCGCGAGATCTCCTCCACGACCTGGCGATCAAGGCCTCTGCGCGTGTGGAAGACCGTCTCATCCGGATCGCTGAAACCGTACTTGTAGCGGTCAAGCCCCTCCAGGGTCTTGACATCGGCCGGGGTTGCCATGGCTATGCCTCCAGAATACCAGCTTCCTGCTTCTCACGAATCCAGTCGTACCCCTGCTCTTCAAGATGCTCGGCCAAGTCCGCCCCACCGGTCTCAACGATCCGACCGTCGAGCATGATGTGCACGTACGTCGGCTTGATGTAGTTAAGAATGCGCTGGTAATGGGTAATCACCAGCACGCCCAGATGCGGACCGGCGAGGGCATTCACGCCCTGCGAGACTATCCGCAGGGCATCGATATCCAAGCCCGAGTCGGTCTCATCCAGGACGGCGATCTCCGGCTCGAGCGTCGCCAGCTGCAGGATCTCGGCCCGCTTCTTCTCTCCACCCGAGAACCCATCGTTCAAGTAGCGACCGGCGAAGTCGTGCGGCATCTTCAGCAGGTCCATCTTGTCCTTGAGCAGCCTGCGGAACTCGGGGACCGGGATCCCCTTGTCATCCGGGTTGCCCGCCTTGCGGCGAGCGTTGATCGCCGCCCGCAGGAAGTTGGCGACCGACACCCCGGGAATCGCCACCGGATACTGGAAGGCGAGGAACAATCCGAGGCGCGAGCGCTCGTCGGGCTCGAGCTCGACCAGGTTCTGGCCCTTGAACAGGACCTCGCCTGATGTCACTTCGTAGTGCGGGTGGCCCATCAACACATTGGCCAACGTCGACTTCCCCGTGCCGTTGGGCCCCATCAGGGCATGAATCTCGCCTGGCCGGACGGTCAGGGTGACCCCCTTGAGAATCTCCTTGCCTTCGACCGTGGCGTGCAGGTTGCGGATCTCGAGCGCGTTCACCATCTTGCCTCCTGAACTTGGGCGGCATTGTAGCACGCCGCTCGTCCGGCGTCAAGATATTTAATAGAATTATAGGAAAAACTCACCGGCGGTTGCTCCGGTTGGATATTCGATATATATATGAGAAATATGGACAGCCAGACGGGGGGCGTGGTATAGTCTCGCCATGGCTACCCCAACCAAGGACGTCATCCTGCGTACCTTGCGCACGCAAGGGCGATGCTCGGTGAACGAGCTGGCGTCGGCAGCGGAGGTCTCGCCGGTCTCCGTCCGCCACCACCTCGCCAACCTGCAAGCCGAGGGCTCAGTCGGCGTCGAAGAGGTCAAGCACGGCGTTGGCAGGCCCCGCCACCTGTTCTTCCTGACCGAGGCCGGCATGGACCTGGCGCCCGCCCGCTACTACCGCCTGGCCAACCGGCTGCTGGACGAGATCAAGGTCTCGCTGCCGGAAGCTCAGGTCCAGCGGCTGTTCAACGGTGTGGCCAACAGCATGGCCGACTACTACGCCGTCCAGCTGGACGGCCTGCCGCTGGAGCAGAAGCTCACCCGGCTGGTCACCTTGCTGTCCGAAGAGGGGTTCGACGCCATCCTGGAAGACGCCGGTGACAAGGTGATCATCCATGAGCTGAGCTGCCCCTACTACCGCATCGGGCTGCAGCACCCGGAAGTGTGCAGTGTGGATCAGGCGTTCATCGCCACTGCGCTCAACCTGCCGGTCGAACGGGTGGGCTGCCTGCTGGGCGGCGACAGCCACTGCACCTTTTCCGTGACCAAGGATCCCGAGAATGAGAATAAGGAGGCTCCTGCCCATGAGCGACCCAGCGGATAGCGGCGTGATCTGGGAAGCCGACTCTACCCACCCCGAACAGGCCGCCCACCTGCGCCAGGCGCTTCGTCAGGTGATCGATCCCGAAATCGGCCTGAGCATCATCGAGTTGGGACTGGTGCGCCAGGTGGAGATCGCCGACCCCGCCATCAAGATGCGCATGATCCTGACCACCCCGTTCTGCCCTTACGGCCCGGCGATGCTCGAAATGACCCGCAGCAAGGCCAAAGCGGCTTCGGGCCAGGAGGTCGAACTCGAGATGGGGATGGAGATGTGGGATCCCAGCATGATGGAAGGCGGCGCGGGTGCAGCCTGGGGCTTCTAGTCTGCCGGGCTGAGCCTGCTAAACCAGAAGGGGCGGCCGGCATGCCGCCCCATGTCATTCTCTGCCTCGAAGGAAGGCATGCCCCTCCCTCGGACCCTTAGACCCGCTTCCGCCGCGCGGCCGTCAGCAGGCTGACCAAGCCCACGGCAATCAGGATCATGCGGAGCCCGACGGCGAAGGTGGCGCCAACCAACATCAGGATCGTCCCAGCCGCTGCAACCAATACCCAGCCCGAGGGGCCGCGCTGGCGAAAGTCGACCAGGCGCGCCCTGAGCCGGTGCAGGAAATGCTGGCTGGGTTCTACCGGGACCAGCGCCGCCTGCAGCAACTGCTCGAGCCGCTGCTGAGTCAGGGCACTGCTCGGAATTCCTGGCTGCTGATTCATCGCTTCCCTTCCCGACCGCCGACGCCTGCAGGTCGGCGCCTCGGCTCATGCCTCGTCTGGGTCCATTGCGCCCATCTCGCCGGGCGCCCCCGCCGTTCCAAACTTGCTCCCTGTCAGGGAGAAGCGCAAGCTGCTCAAGGTCCGGTGATACAGGCTCTTGATGGCGCCTTCGGTCTTGCCCATGATGTGGCCGATCTCGGCATTCGACAGATGCTCCACGAACTTGAGGATCAACAGCTCCTGCCGGTCAGGCGGCAGCAGGCGCACGAGTTCGAGTACCTCGCGCTGTTCCTCCCGCTGCAGCGTGACCACCTCCGGGTGTGACGAAGTCCCGGTGGCGAGGATCCGCTCGTCCAGCGGCACGATCTGACGCCGGCTGCGGTCACGATACCAATTGGCCACCAGGTTGTGAGCAATCCGGTAGAGCCAGGCGGAGAACGGAACGCCCTGGTCCCGGTAGCGGCCGATGTGATGCATCGCCCGCTGAAAGACCCGCTCCGTCAGGTCCTCGGCCTCCTGGTGATCGCCGGTGCGGTAGTAGATATAGGTGTAGATCCTCCGCACGTACCGGATGTAGAGCTCGCCGAAGGCTTCCGTGTCCGAAGCCGCACGGCGGATCAGGTCCAGCTCCTCAGGCGCTTGGCTCATCCGAGCTCCGCCGCGCAGCGCCTAATGAAAGAACACCGATCCCTTCGACTCGTTGCCCTTCCGGGTATGGCCGGCCGACCTGAGTTCACGGCAGCACCTGCCCTCGGGTCTCCCCCAGGCGGCGCAGCGAAGCCAGCGCCTCGCGGGCGGCCTCAAGCCGCTCCGGAGTGTCGCGGACCCCGCCATAGCGCGCGTGTTCGAAGCCCGAGGTCAGTAGCTGCAGGTCGGCTTCGCCGCCGGGGAACAGCTCAGCCAGCGGTGCCAGCAGTTCGTGGGGCGTCTCGGCGGGACGTCGCGAGCGGCCGAGCTGGCGGGCCAGCTCCAGCAACTGCAGGTATATCCCGCGCAGCGTGTGGCCCGAAGCCCGATCGGCGCCCAGCACCTGTGCCGCCCTCCGCCGCAATCCATCCCAGGCCTGGCGAATGCGGCCAGTCTGAGCCGCCGACTCGGCTTCCTCCTCCGGCGCCTCGAGTTCGAATCCCCCGCCCTTCCCCAGGCTGACCGGAAGCCCCATCGCCCCCATCCCACGCACAGCGAAGTACGCCAGCAGGCCGAGAATGAGCAGGCTGAAGATCAGCTCGAGCTGCTGGCCAACGGCTGCCAGATAGGGAACGGCAGATGAATCTGCACCGGGGGCTGGGGTCGCGGCCGGGGCGGCCGTCGCGACGGACAGTACTCCTGTGCCCGGCGGCGCCTGGAATTGAAACCAGCCGACAAGCAGCGAGCCCAGCGCGATCACGAGGCGGGCAGCCAAGGTCAGCACCGCCACGAAGATCCCCGCCAGCCAAGCCAGGATCCCGCCAGCTACCCCCAACACGCCAGGGTTCGCCAGACCGGCGGACAGGAGCAGGCCGACGGCAAGCACGAGCACGCAAACCCCTGCCAGGGTGAACAGCCAGCGACCTCGGAACGGCAGACGGGCAGCCGCTCTCACCTGCCCGAGATAGCTCGCCCGGGCAAGCGCAGCGCCCAGCAGGCCGCTGGCAACCATCAGGGTGAGATTGGCCAGGAGAACGGGTGAGAGCGGAGGTTGGAAAGCCAGCAGGAAGATCGCCAGACCAAGCACGGCGCGCCTGAACCGGAGGCCAGCTGCAGCGGGGTTCAGGCCATTGACGGCCGCCAGAGGCACCGCTTGGCTCCAAGTCCAGAACACAGCCAGCAGCAGCGCAGCCTGACTCGGGACCTGCAGCAGAAACAGCGCCAGCGGGCGGGCTCCATCCGTCGGGGGCGCCCCTGCGCACTGCATGCCTCGACTCACAGTCAGGCTGAGCGCCAACCACGCCACGATCGCGATCAGGCCATACGCCCGGCGGCGCTGCGGATCCGGCACGCGTATCCGCAGCAGGCCGGCGCTGGCGACGGCAATCACTCCACTCAATACCAGGTACGCCAGCCACCAGCCGAGGGTCAGGCGTGAGCATGCGGCGAAGTACGTCGTCACCCAGGGAGCCGTCCAGGCCGCCTCGAGCAGCAGCAGCGCCAGGATGCCGAGCCCGGAGCGCAGCCAGCGGTATGGATCGTAGGCGGACAGCTGATCGAATCCGTTCATGCGGGTGGTGGCTGAACGCCCGTGGGCAGGTGCAGCACGTCGATACGTGCCAGAGGCGGGGCAGGCTCCGCCGCCAGCGACACCAACGTTAGCTTGCGTGCGCGCTGACGAAGGCGCGCAATCGCCTCCAACGTCTCCGGGTTGATGATGGAGGTCACCACGACCAGGGAGGCGCCATATTCCAACGAGGGCGTCTCCCGCAGAAGGAACCTGTCGAAAGGTGTCGGGATCAGGTACGTCAGACCAGCAAGCGCCTCCAGCAGCCTGGCCAGGTGCCCCGGCGCCCGGCTGGGCGCAAAGCGGAAGGGACGCCCGGAACGGGCGACGCTTCCGTTGGAGACAAGCCCGACGCGGTAGCCCTGCTGGTGGGCTGCGTAGACGAGCGAAGCCGCTGTCTCCACCAGCCGTTCCAGCCGGTCCTTGTCCACACCCATCCATGCTTGGGCATACGTGGCAGCGTTGAGGAACAGGATCAGGTCCAGCCCGGCGACTGGCTGGAAGACCCTGGACTGCAGCCTGGCGGAGCGCGCCGACGCCGGCCAGTGGATGCGCCGAAATCCGTCCTCCGGCCGATAGTCGCGCACGCCGGAGGGCAGCAGCGGATCGTCATACAGTCTGCGTGGGGAGCGGCGCACGCCGAAGGGATCCTCGGGCCGGATCCCCAGGTCGGCGAGCGGACTCACCCTTGGGAAGACGACCAGCTGATCCTTGTGCGCCTGGACTGTCTCCGATTGAAAGAGGCCGAATCCATCGCCGCTCGCCAGCCAGGCCGGACCCAGCAGGTGCACGCCGCGCTTGCTCAGGGCAAGCGTGATGTCCCGCCGCACTCGGGAGCGCCCCTGCAGTGACAACACCAGATGCAGATTGCCGTACCCGGAAACATGCGAGGGCGAGAGCAGAGATCTGTCTTCGGGCGCGACGTCAAGCGGCCAGCGGTCGACGATCCGCAGCCAGGCAAGCGGCAACCGTTTGCGGTTCTCCACACGAAGTCGGCAGGCGATCTGCTCGCCCGGGAAACCGCGCCGGTGAGAGAGCCGGCGTTGGTAGCCCACGCCCCTCAGCGCCTGGCGATTCCATACCCAGGCCGCTCCCACCCCGACCGCAGTCAGGGCGGACAGGACGAGCAGGCCCGGCGACTCGGCAAGATAACCCAGGCACACAAGCAGCACGGCGACGCGCAGCCACCAGCTTCCGCCCACGTGGCTAGCTCTCCACCGGCACCGGGATCTCGGCCAGGATGTCCTCGATCAGCTGCACGGACTCACGACCGCGCAGATGGGCATGGGGGGCCAGGATCAGTCGGTGTGTCAGCACATGCGGGGCCATGTGCTTGATGTCGTCCGGCAGGACGAAGTCACGCCCCTGAATGGCAGCCGTCGCCTGCGAGGCTTGATACAAGGCCAGCGCTGCTCTGGGGCTTGCGCCGAGCTCGACCTCGGCGTGCTGGCGTGTGGCTTGCACCAGCGCCACCAGGTAGTTGCGCAGACTGCTGTCCACGCGCACCGCAGCCCGCTGCGCCTGCAAGGCCTGGATCTCCTGCGGGCTGGACACCGGCTTGAGGTCCGCCAGCGGCTCCGCTGCGCCAAAGCGCACCAAGATCTGGCCTTCTTGCTCCGGTGTCGGGTAACCCAGCTGCAGCCGCAGCAGGAAGCGGTCGACCTGGGCTTCCGGCAAGGGAAACGTGCCCTCAAGCTCGATGGGGTTCTGCGTGGCCAGCACCAGGAAAGGACGCGGCACCGGGCGGCTGACGCCATCCGCCGTGACCTGGCGCTCCTGCATGGCCTCGAGCAGTGCCGACTGCGTGCGCGGCGTGGCGCGGTTGATCTCATCCGCCAGGACGATCTGCGCCATCACCGGCCCGGGGCGAAACTCGAACTCCTGCGTGCGCTGGTTGAACCAGGTGACGCCGGTCACATCGGAGGGCAGCAGATCCGGCGTGAACTGGATCCGCTGAAAGGAGCACCCGAGGGAGGTGGCCAGCGCCCTTGCCAGGGTGGTCTTGCCGATGCCCGGCACGTCCTCGATCAGGATATGCCCCTCACACAGGACCGCCGCGAAGGCAAGATCGATGACCTGATCGTTGCCGACGATCACCGTCTGAATGTTCTCTCGGATGCGCCGGGCTGCCTGTTCGATCATGGTTCGCCTTTCGGGTTAGAGGGGTTGTGCAACCGATCAAGGTGGGGAGTCACCCTGGGCGGCGCGACCACCGCTGCCGCGCCAAGTCGAGGCGAGTATAGCACGCGCCCGGACGCCGGATGCTATAATCCCTCGCTCCTGCCATTATGCGGACGCTGGTTGCGCTCGATCTGGAAACTACCGGGCTGGATCCGGTGCGGGATGCCATCCTGGAGATCGGCGCCCTGCGCTTCCGCGGGGCGCGGGTTGAGAAAAGCCTGAGCCAGCTGGTAAACCCCGGCCGGCCGATTCCCCCCTTCATCACTCAACTGACCGGCATCGACGACAGCATGGTCACCTCCGCACCCCGCCTGTCTGTCGTGCTTGGCGAACTGGTCGAATTGATCGGCGACGCGCCGGTGATCGGACACAACATCGCCTTCGACCTGGCGTTCCTGCAGCGGCGAGGACTGCTGGCCGATGCCCTGGGGATCGACACCTTCGACCTGGCCTCGGTGATGCTGCCCTCGATCGGGCGCTACGGCCTGGGCGCGATCGCCCGTCAGCTTGGCATCCCCGTGCCGGCCTCGCATCGCGCCCTGGCGGATGCCCAGACCACGCACCAGGTGTTCCTGCAGATGGTTGAGCGGGCGCGCCAGTTGCCGCAGGAGATCCTCGAGGAGATCGTCCGCCTGGGGGAGGAAATGGAATGGGGCGGCGGCTGGCTGTTCGAAGAAGCGCTGGCCGAACGCCAGGCGGTGGAGCCCGGCCCGATCGCCAGCCCCGCCTCCGGCAGGCTGCTTCATGCCGTCGAGTTCGAGCCCACCACCCCGTTGCAGCCACGGGATCCACTTCTGCCCCTGGATGTCGAGGAACTGGCAGCGGTGCTCGAGCCGGGCGGTCTGCTGGCCCACCACTTTCCGGGCTATGAGCACCGAGCCGAGCAAGTGAGCATGCTGCGGGCGGTCGCCGGTGCGCTGTCCGATGGACGCCATCTGCTGGTCGAGGCGGGTACGGGCACCGGCAAGTCGATCGCCTATCTGATTCCTGCGCTGGCATGGGGAGAACTCAACGGCCAGCGCGTCGTTGTCTCCACCAACACCATTAATCTGCAGGATCAACTGTGCAACAAGGACGTGCCCGACCTGCGCCTGGCACTGGGCAAGGACTACCGGGTGGCGATCCTGAAAGGCCGATCCAACTACCTGTGCCCGCGCCGCATGGACGCCGCCCGTCACCTGGGGCCCCGGTCGCCGGAGGAAATGCGTGTGCTCGCCAAGCTGCTGGTCTGGCTTTCCGCGGGCGGGAGCGGTGACCGGACCGAAATCAGCCTGGCCGGGCCGGCGGAAGCCGCGGCCTGGAGCCGCCTGTCGGCCGACAGTGATGAGTGCACCCCGGAAACCTGCCAGGCGTTCACCGAAGGTGTCTGCCCCTACTACCAGGCGCGGCGCGCCGCCGAACAGGCGCATCTGATTGTGGTCAATCACGCCTTGCTGTTGGCCGACATCGCCACCGGCAACCGGGTGATCCCAGAGTATGACTACCTGGTGGTCGATGAGGCCCATCACCTCGAATCCGCCGCCACCAAAGGCCTGAGCCTACAGGTGACCGAGGCCGAGCTGCAGCGGGTTTTGGCCGAGGTCACCGGACCCCATACAGGGCTGCTGTCCCTGGTGCGCGCCGAGTTCAGGCACCTGGCCGGCGAGCGCAGCGGCCTGACGCGTGCCCTGCGCGCCTGCAGCGACGACGGACTGGCGGCCAGAGACCTGGTCACCCGCCTGTTCGCCGCGCTCACCGGATTCATGGCCGATCGGCGCGAGGGCAAGGAGATCAGCCCCTTCGGGCAGCAGGAGCGTGTGCTGCCCTCCACGCGCACGATCCTCTCCTGGGGCGAGGTCGAGCGGGTGTGGGAGGATCTGCGCGGCGGTCTCCTCGGCCTGGCCGAGAAGCTCGCCGCCGTCAGCCAGACGCTGGAGGACAACCTGGCCGGCCAGAGCGATCTGGAAGAAGACCTGGTGGTCTCGCTGCGCGCGGCCTCGCGCACGGTGGCCGCGCTGCACAGCAGCCTGGAGGGGTTCATCTTCGAGCCAGATGCACAGACCATCTACTGGATCGAGATTCAGCCCTCCGGCACCCGCATGTCGATCAACGCCGCCCCGCTGGATGTCGGCCCGCTGGTGCAGCGCCATCTGTGGCACGCCAAGTCCAGCGTGGTGATGACCTCGGCCACCCTGACAACCGCCGGGAATTTCGACTACCTGCGCCGCAGGCTGAAGGCCGAGGAAGCGGATGAGCTGGCAGTCGACTCGCCGTTCGACTACGAGAACTCCACCCTGCTCTATCTGGTAAACGACATCCCCGAGCCGGTCGATCGCCAGGCCTACCAGCGTCTGCTCGAGCAGGGCTTGATCAATGTCAGCCGGGCCACGCACGGCCGGATGCTGGTGCTGTTCACCTCCCACGACCAACTGCGGCGGACCGCTTCCGCCATCAGCGCCCCGCTCGCCGGCGACGGGATCCTGGTGATCGACCAGAGTGAGGGCGTCTCGCGCTACGCCCTGCTCGAGCAGTTCCGCACGACCGAGCAGGCGGTGCTGCTCGGGACCCGCTCGTTCTGGGAGGGAGTCGATGTCCCGGGCGAGGCGCTATCGGTGCTGGCGATCGCACGCCTCCCATTCGACGTGCCCACCGATCCAATCATCGCCTCCCGGGCGGAGTCCTTCGACTCTCCCTTCGACGAGTACCACGTCCCGGAGGCGATTCTGCGCTTCCGTCAGGGTTTCGGCCGGTTGATCCGGACTCGCTCTGACCGCGGCGTCGTGGTTTGCCTCGATCGGCGCATCCTGAGCAAGCGCTACGGGCAGGCTTTTCTGCGATCGCTGCCCCGCTGCACCCAGCGCGTCGGGCCGATGAGCGACTTGCCGCGCTCCGCCGCGCGTTGGCTCGGCGCCTGACCTGCCGTCCCGGCTGCAACCCGCCCGGGGCCGGGCACATCCAGCGGCAGACGCCCCGATCCCCTTCCGGCAATTGACCCTCTCCACCCGGGGCGGCTATAATCCGCTGCAATGTCCACTTCTGGGAGCAACAATCCGTGATTGATGTCAACGATCTTCGCAAGGGCGTGACATTCGAATTCGACGGGAACCTGTATAAAGTCCTCGAGTACTCGCATCACAAGCCGGGCCGGGGCAACGCCACGATCCGCACCAAGCTCCGGAATCTGCGCACCGGCTCGGTCATCGAACGCACTTTCACCTCGGGCGAGCGCGTGCCCGACATCCGCCTCGACCACCACATCGTCCAGTTTCTGTACTCGGACGGCAACCTGTTCCACTTCATGGATACTGAGACCTATGAGCAGCCGGTGCTCAACCGCTCGGTGCTCGGCGATGCCGTCGACTACCTCAAGGACGGGCTGGAGGTCAAGCTCACCTTCTTCAAGTCCGAGCCGCTGGACATCGAGCTGCCGACGGCGGTGGATCTCAAGGTGGTCGAAGCCGAGTTCGCCGTCAAGGGTGACACCGCCACCGGCGCGACCAAGAGCGTGGTCACCGAGACCGGCCTCAAGGTGCAGGTCCCGCTCTTCGTTGAGAATGGCTCCACGATCCGGGTCGACACACGGTCCGGTCAGTACCTGACCCGCGTCTGATCCCGGCCAGGACCTGTCCATTGCGCACTCCAGCCGGGACCGACTGCCCCTTCTACCACGCTGATTTCCACCGCGGCGCCAATCGCCAGGAATGCCGCCTGATCGAGCGCAACCCCGCCAGCGGACAATGGACGCCGGACCTATGCGCGGGCTGCCCGGTGCCGCGCATCCTGCTGGCCAACGGGTGCCGCAACCTGGTGCTCGAGGCCCGCGTCCAGAAGGGCATTCTGGGACTGGGCAGACGGGTCGAGGTGCGCGCCAGCTGCACCCAGTCGGGCGCCGCAGTCGCCGAGCCGGAAGTCGGCTGCGGAGAATGCCACAGCCTGAGCTTCTCCGTCCATGAGTGACCACGTGATCCGGGCGGTGCTGTTCGACCTGGATGACACGCTGCTGTCGAACGACATGGACCGCTTCCTGCCTGCCTACCTGCAGCTGTTGGCGCAGGAGATGGCAGACCTCGTTCCGCCCGAGCGGCTGGTGGCGGAACTGCTGCGCGGCACGGCGGTCATGCTGGCCAACCGCAATCCGGAGAGGACCCTCCAGCAGGTGTTCTCCGAGGTGTTCTATCCGGCGGTGGAAACGAGCGAGCAGACCCTTGCCCCGCGCTTCGAGGCCTTCTACCGCGGCCGGTTTGACCAACTGCGGGAGGTCACCTGTCCCCGCTCCGTGGCGCCGGCCGTCGTCGAATCGATCCACTCGGCCGGTTACCTCCTAGGCGTGGCGACCAACCCCATGATGCCGGCCATCGCCGTCACCGCCCGCCTTCGCTGGGCCGGCCTGCCCAGCGAGAGCGTCCCGTTCGCGCTGATCGCCAGCTTTGAGCACTTCCATTTCGCCAAGCCCGACCCGGCGTTCTTCGTCGAGATGACCGCTCGCTTGGGCCTCTCGCCGGCGCAGGCGGCCATGGTCGGAAACTCGCTGACAGACGATATCGAACCAGCCGCCCGGCTGGGAATGCCGACCTTCCTCGTGGGCGACCCGGCTGCACCAGTCGGGGCAGCCAGTCCCCTGGGCGAAGTCCCCCCCTGGGTCAGCACATTGGAGCAGGCACGCCCCGACCCGACTGGCGATGGCGTGGCGCTCGAGGCCCGCCTGCGGGGCGACCTGGCGGCGCTGCGCACCCTGTGCCTCGACCTGAGCTCAACCGGATGGACCTCCCCGGGCGCGGACTCCGGTTGGTCTGCCACCGAGATTGTCTGCCATCTGCGCGACGTCGACCGCGAGGTGACCTTGCCACGCCTGGAAGCCGTTCTGTCCCAGGACAATCCGTTCCTGCCGGCATCGGATTCGGACCAGTGGGCCGGCGCGCGCGCCTACCGCAAGCAGTCGGGCATTGGCGCCCTGCACGACTTCACTGCGGCCCGTCGGGAACTGCTCGCCCGGCTGAGGGCGCTCGGGCCAGAGGCCTGGCAGCGGCCGGCGCGGCATGCCTTGCTGGGCCCAATTCTGCTGCATGAGCTGATGCATATCGTCGCCGAGCATGATGTGCTTCACCTTCGACAACTGCTGGCTCTGCCTGTATCGGCGGGCGGCCGGCCACAATCCATCTGAACCCCCGTGTCGGTCCGCCAACCCGCATCCGCCAGGACGCCTCCGCCTCCGGATGCTCGTCGCCCCTACGCAGGCGGGCGCTCAGGCAGAAAGGCGGACGCCCGTCGCGCCTCACGCTCGACGGCAAGGCTCCCCTGGATCCCCGCGCCACTCCGCTGCCCTGCGGGGCTCGGCGGCTTGCGCCAGGATGACGACTCGTCCAAGTGCTCGTCGCCCCTGCGCAGGCAGTGGCCCAGGCGGAGTGGCAGGCACCCCGCGGGCCTCCCGCCGGACAGCAGAGCTCCCCTGGATCCCCGCGCCACTCGCCTTCAGCCAGGGCTCCCCGGCCTGCGCGGGCAGGATGAGGAACGCGATGGCCGGCAATGGTCAAATCGCGGTTGGGGAGATCGGTCCCCTACCACGCCGTTCCCCCTAGCCGGCCGGGACCATGCTCAATTGCGGGCAGCGCACGCCCTTGGCCGAACCTTGCAGGAGCGAATGCGTTTCCTTTACACCCCCTCCGGCGCTGGATATAATCCGCCGAGGGGGAAGTGCTGGAATTGGCAGACAGGCGTGACTTAGGATCACGTGCCGCAAGGCGTGAGGGTTCAAGTCCCTCCTTCCCCACCTGGTCCTTTGGGGCAGTTCCGCACCGACCCACCCTGATCATGGCCACCCTGCAAACGCAGG
The DNA here is from genome assembly GCA_041302385.1 of Anaerolineales bacterium. Taxonomy (GTDB): domain Bacteria; phylum Chloroflexota; class Anaerolineae; order Anaerolineales; family E44-bin32; genus PFL42. The sequence continues at coordinate 16,102 of JBFYRF010000019.1, forward strand.
GCTTGGCCCCAGCGAGAGAGGCATGGCACTCAACATCGAGAGGCAAGACCTGGCCGAGCGTCAGGTTCAACTGACCGTCGAGGTCCCTGGGGAGCGCATGCAGGGAGCGATGCGCTCGGCTGCCCGCCGCCTGAGCAACAAGACCCGCATCCCCGGGTTTCGCCCGGGTAAGGCGCCTTACGAAATGGTCGTACGCAAGGTCGGCGAAGAGGCCGTCTTCGACGATGCGGTCGACCAACTCGGTCAGGACATCTACCGTGAGGCCCTCGAGCAATCCGAGATCGACCCCTACGCCCCTGGCTCGCTGGAGGAGTTGGTCACACGCGACCCTTTGGTCTTACGCTACGTAGTCCCGCTCGAGCCCGAGGTCGAGCTGGGGGACTACGTCAACCTGCGGCTGCCATTCGAGCCGGATGCGGTAGCCGACGAAGCGCTGGAGGCGTTTCTCGAGGATCTGCGCCAGCGCCAGGCGCTGATGGAGCCGGTCAGCCGGCCGGCCGCCATGGGCGACGTCGTCGACCTCAAGTTGAGCGCCACCGTCCAGGCAACCGAGGCCGATCCCGAGTCCACGCTGCTGGATGAGCAGCAGGTTCCCCTGCTCCTGGAGGACGACACCGACTGGCCGTTCAAGGGCGTAGCCGCGCAACTGCAGGGATTATCGGCCGAGGAAGAGCGGACGCTCGAGCACACCTTCCCGGAGGACTACCCCAACGAGAGCCTGCGCTCGCGCCACGCCGTGTTCCACTTGCGCTGCACGCAGGTCCGCTCGCGCACGGTGCCACAATGGAGCGACGACTTCGCCCGCTCGCTCGGCGACTTCAGCGATCTGCTCGACCTGCGGGTCAAGGCTCGTCAGTCCCTGCAAGAGCAGGCCAGCCAGGCTGCCGAGCGGGAGTACGCCCAACGCGTCGTCGAGCAGTTGATCAATCAATCGAGTGTGGTCTTTCCGCCGGTGCTGTTGCGCGAGGAGCAGGACAGCATGCTGCGCGAGCTGGAGCGCCGCCTGCGCAGTCAGAACCTCAGCCTGGAGGACTACCTGCGCATCGAGCAGAAGAGCCTCGACGATCTGCGAGCGGAGATCGCGCCCAATGCTCGCCGCAGAGTGCAGCGCGCCCTGGTCATCGGCCGGGTGATCCGGGCCGAGGGCCTGAGCATCAGCGACGAGGAAATCCACAAGCATATTGACGAAATCCTTGGCTCCTTCGAGGATCCCGCCGGCCAGCTCCGCCAGGCATTCGAGACCCCGGCCGGCCACCAGCGCCTCGCCACCGATCTGGTGTATGACAAGGCAGTCGAGCGCCTGGTCGCGCTCGCCAAGGGCGAGGGCGCATCCGATGCAACCGACACGGCCCCGCCGACGCAAGCCGAGGCGGCCAGCCAGGAGGAAAGCGCATGAGCAGCAACAATCCCACATCCCTGATCCCGATGGTCATTGAAAGCACCGGCCGCGGCGAGCGGGCGTACGACATCTACTCGCTCCTGCTTAAGGAGCGGATCATCTTCCTGGGGACTCCGATCAACGACCAGGTGGCGAACCTGATCGTCGCCCAGCTGTTGTATCTGGACAACGAGGACCCGGAGCGACAGATCCACATGTACATCAACTCCCCCGGCGGTCAGATCTACGCCGGGCTGGCGGTGTATGACACCATGCAGCAGACGCGCGCCCCGATTTCGACCGTTGCCGTGGGCGTGACCGCTTCCTTCGGCACCGTGCTGCTCGCCGCCGGCACCAAGGGCATGCGCTACGCCCTGCCGCACGCCACGATCCACTTGCACCAACCCCTGGGCGGCGCCCAGGGACAGGCGACGGACATCGAAATCCAGGCCAAGGAGATCTTGCGCCTGCGTGAAGATCTGAATAACATACTGGCCAAGCACACCGGCCAGTCGCTCGAGATGATCGAACGAGACACCGAGCGCGATTTCTACATGGACGGCGAAGCGGCCCAGAAGTACGGGCTGGTGGACCATGTGCTCTACCCCGGCCAGACGCGGGGCGACAAGGAGTAGGCGGACACAGGGCATGACGCGCAGGGAGCCAGAGGTCCCGGACAGCCGACGGTGCAGCTTCTGCAGCCGCACCGAAGCTGAGGTCCAGCGCCTGATTGCAGGCCCCGAAGGGGCGTTCATCTGCAACGAGTGCGTCGACCTGTGCCGCGACATTCTCGACGGTGAGACCAGCCGGCCGCCTCGAGCGGGCGTGCACCCGCACGGGCGGCCGACGCTATCCCCCCACGAGATCTTCTCCCGCTTGGACGAGTACGTCGTCGGGCAGGACCATGGCAAACGCGTGCTGTCGGTGGCGGTTTACAACCACTACAAGCGCATCGCCAGCCGGGACAACACCGGCGTCGAACTCGACAAGAGCAACATCCTGCTCGTCGGGCCCACCGGCTGCGGCAAGACGCTTCTGGCACAGACCCTGGCTCGGGTGCTCGAAGTGCCGTTCTGCATTGCCGATGCCACGGCGTTGACCGAAGCCGGCTACGTCGGCGAGGACGTCGAGAACATCTTGCTGCGCCTGCTGCAGGCGGCCGAGTTCAACGTGCCGCGCGCCGAGCGCGGCATCGTGTACCTCGATGAGGTCGACAAGATCGCACGCAAGTCCGGCGACAATCCGAGCATCACCCGCGATGTTTCCGGCGAAGGCGTCCAGCAGGCGCTGCTCAAGATCATCGAGGGCGCCACCGTCAACGTGCCGCCGCAGGGCGGACGCAAGCACCCCCAGCAGGAGTTCATCCAGATTAACACGGACGACGTCCTGTTCATCTGCGGCGGGACCTTTGACGGACTGGCGACCATCGTTGGGGAGCGCGTCGGCCGCCGGGGCAGCCTCGGCTTCCCCGGCACCCGCGCCGCCAGCGACCCTGCCGTAGACGAAGCAGAGCTCCTGCGCCTGGTGACGCCGGATGACCTGATGCGCTTCGGCCTGATCCCCGAGTTGGTGGGACGCCTGCCGGTCGTCGCCAGCGTCGACCCACTCGACTTCGACGGCCTGCGATTGATCCTCACCCGGCCCAAGAACGCCTTGGCCCGCCAATACGAGCGACTGTTCGCCATGGACCAGGTCGAGTTGGTATTCACCCCCGAAGCGTTGGATGCCGCCGCTCGAGTGGCCCTCGAACATGAGACCGGCGCGCGCGGGCTGCGCGCCATCATCGAAGGCCGCCTGTTGGACGTGATGTACGAGATTCCCTCCCGGCCAGGGGTGCGCAAGCTCGTGGTGGATGATGACTGCATTCTGCAGGGCCACCGGCCGCGCATGTACGATGCCCGCGGGCAACAGGTGGGGGACGACGAGCCGCTCGGCCTGTCGGACGCGGCCTGATCCCGCCTTCTCTCCCGCCCATGCTGCACCCGTCCACGTTCTCCATTGTCGCCCACGACCCGGCCACCCCTGCCTGGGGCGTCGCCGTCGCCTCGAAGTTCCCGGCAGTGGGCGCGGTCGTGCCCTGGGCCCGGGCGGGCGCCGGGGCCGTCGCCACGCAGTCGGAGGCCAACACATCCTTCGGTCCGCTGGGGCTGCAGCAGATGGCCGATGGCGAGTCCGCCGAGCGCACGCTGCAGGCGCTGGTCGCCGCAGATCCCGGACGGGGAATGCGGCAGGTCGGAATGATCGACGCTGCCGGGCGACCCGCGACGTACACCGGCGCCGATTGCTTCGACTGGGCCGGGGGCGCCCTCGGCAAGCACTGCGCCGTGCAGGGCAACATCCTGGTTGGCCCGGAAGTGGTGGCGCAAATGGCCGCAGCCTTCGAGGCCGCCAAGGGCGAACTGCCGAACCGGCTGTTGGCCGCCCTGCTCGCCGGCGATCGGGCAGGCGGCGACCGGCGCGGGCGGCAGAGCGCCGCCCTGCTGGTGGTCAAACCGTCCGGCGGCTACGGCGGACACAATGACCGCTGGATCGACTACCGGGTGGATGATCACCCGAATCCTGTGCCACGCCTGGCCGAGTTGCTCGAGCTCCACGAGCTGTACTTCGGCCGGAGCTCGCCCGCCGATCGGCTCCGTCTCGAAGGAGCTACGCTGATCGCTCTGCAACGGATCATGCGGGAAGACGGCTACTACACTGGCGAGGCGAGCGGCCACTTCGACGAAGCCACCCTTGCCGCCCTGCGCCGCTTCGTCGGCAACGAGAACTTCGAGGGGCGCACCGACCTGGACGCGCGCACAATCGATCGTCCAGTTTTCGAGTTCCTGCAGCGCCGCGATCCCGTGCCCTGACCCTTCCGCTCGCGCACCAGCCGCCCGACACCGGCAGCCTGCGACGAAGCAGGCAGACCGCTCGACCTTGGAGACTCATGCCCACACAAGCCAACCTGCACCCCCCCACCGCTCTCTCGCTCGCCGAGATCGAAGGTCTGATCGTCGATATGGATGGTGTGCTATGGCGCGATCTGGCGGTGCTTCCGGGCGTGGCCGAGTTCTTCGCTTCCCTCGATGCCTGGGGACTGCCGTTCGTGATCGCCACCAACAATGCCACTTCGCCGGCCTCGGTCATCCAAGCGCGGCTGCAGGCCGCCGGGGTCGCGCTGACCGAAGCGCAGGTGATCACCTCGGCCGAGGCCGCCGCCACCTTTCTGCAGCAGCAGGTCGGGCCGGGTACGCCGGTCCTCGTCGTGGGCGAGAGTGGCCTGCGCTCGGCGGTGAGCGAAGCCGGCATGCGGATTGTCGACCGCGCCGACGAGGCGGAGGTCGTGGTCGCCGGCCTGGAGCGGGGCGCGTTCTGGGACAGCCTGTCGGAGGCCACGCTGGCGATCCGGGCCGGGGCGCTGTTCGTCGCCACCAACACCGATGTCACCTTCCCCTCCGAGCGCGGGTTGCTGCCCGGGGCTGGCGCGCTGATCGCCGCGCTCCAGGCCGCTTCCGGCGTCAGCCCGGTGGTGATCGGCAAGCCTGAACCGCGGCTGTTCCTGGCCGCCGTCGATCGGCTGGCCACACGAACGGAGCGCACCTTGGTCGTGGGCGATCGGGTGGAGACCGATATTCTTGGCGCCCGACGCGGCGGCCTGCCATCGGCGCTGGTGTTGACCGGCGTCACCCATCGCCAGGACCTGGCTCAATCCGCCGTCCAGCCCGACTGGGTGTTTGACGACCTGCCCGCACTGACGGCCGCCCTGCGGGACACACGGTGACGCCCCCGCTCATTCTCGACCTGTCGCTTGAAGAACTGCAGGCCTGGTTCACCCAAAACGGCGAAGCGCCTTACCGCGCCCGACAGCTCTGGCATCAGCTGTACCGCGCCCTGGCCTCGGACCCCCTGACTCTCAGCGACCTGCCGCTGGCCCTCCGCCAGCAGTTGCAGCAGGCCTTCGCCTTCTCCAGCTTGGAGCCAACGGCCACCCAACACTCGTCCGACGGCAAGACGACCAAGACCCTCTTCCAGCTGCGCGACGGTCAGTCGATCGAAGCGGTCTTGATGCGCTATGACCGGCGACGCACGGTGTGCATCTCGACTCAGGCTGGCTGCGCTATGGGCTGCTCCTTCTGCGCCACCGGCCAGATGGGCTTCGGCCGCAACCTGACCTCGGGCGAGATCGTCGAGCAGGTGCTGAACGGCGCACGTCTTTTGCGGAACGAGGGAACGCAGCTGACCAACATCGTGGTCATGGGGATGGGCGAGCCGTTCCACAACTACGAGGCGACGATGCAGGCCATCGACCGCCTGAACGACGGCACGGGTTTCGCCTTTGGCGCGCGTCGAATGACCGTCTCGACGGTGGGGATCGTCCCGATGATCGAGCGCTTCACCCAGGAGCACCGGCAGGTCAACCTTGCCATCTCCTTGCACGCCGCCACCAACGCGCTGCGGGACCAGCTCTTGCCGGTCAATCGGCGCTATCCCCTGGAGGCGCTGCTACCCGCCTGCCAAAGGTATGTTGCGCAAACACATCGGCGGATCAGCTTCGAATGGGCGCTGATTGCGAACGTGAACGACGGGCTCGAGCAGGCGCGGGCACTGACGCAGCTGCTCGCCGGGCTGACCTGCCACGTCAACCTGATCCCGCTCAACCCCACCGATGGCTACTCCGGCGCGGCTACTTCGGCCGCGGCGGCCCAGGCATTCGCGGAGTTGCTGGACCGGGCGGGAATCCCGGCCACGCTCCGTCAGCGGCGCGGGATTGAAATCCAGGCGGGCTGCGGTCAGCTGGCGGCGCCGCTTGCGCGACCGCCGTCGGCTGCGCCGAGCGGGTAGCCGCCCTGCCTCGCCCGGCAGACAGGCAACAGCACCCCCGCCGGGGAGCCCAGGGAAAGAAACCGGGGGAGGATCAGCCGGTGAAACCGGCCCGGTGCAGCCGCTCGCCGGCCTCGGTCGTCAGCGGGACCACAACGTGGATGCGTGTCCCCTCTCCCGGCGATGAGTCGATGCGCACCAGACCGCTCACCAGCTCGGTTCGCTCGCGCAGGTTGAGCATTCCCAGGCTGCCGCGCCGCTCGTAGTCGGCTTCCACCGAACGCACATCAAACCCAACGCCATCGTCGACCACCTCGAGGTGCAGCAGATCCCGCTCGCGCTGCATGCGGACCCAGATATGCTCTGCCTGAGCGTGTTTGCGGGCGTTGTTGACCGCTTCCTCGGCGATGAAGAACAACACCCCCTGCTTGCCGACCTCGAGCTCCTCCACCGCTTCCGGCGAGGCCTCGATAATCACCTGCTGGCCGTGGTTCTCCTTCATGTTGTCGGCCAGGTGCTGAAACGCCGGCACCAGGCCTTCCGTCTCGAGCACCAGCGGGCGGAGCGTGAACAACATCTGGCGGATTTCCTTCGTCGTGCGTCGCGCCAGTTCCTCGATCTTGAACAGCTCGTCGGCGGCTGCCTTCGGGTTGCGCTCGATCAATCGGCGAGCGAAGTTGACCCGCATCGCAATGGCGCCGACCGATTGCGTCGGACCGTCGTGCAGATCACGCGCAAGTTTCTTGCGCGCCTCCTCCTGGCTTTCGGCGATCCGCTCCTTCTCCACCTCCAGCTCCCGGTACAGACGGGCGTTCTGCAGCGCGATCACTGCTTGCTGCGAAACAGCTTCGAGCAGCTCCAGGCGCTCGCCGTCGAAGTACCCCGGCAACGGGTGGGCAAAGAGCAGCGCCCCGTAGGCCTCGAGCCCGACAATCAGCGGCACGCACACAGCGACCGCACAGGTCTGCATCGCCGCAAACCGTTGGATCTCGGGATCCCGAGAAGGATCGACCGTTGTCTGCAGTGAACCGCGCTGCAGCGCCATCGCCAGCAGGCCGGCATGCCCGGGTAAGCGCACACGCAGGTCGGCCGGGCTGAAGCCACGCCCCGTTTCCACGCGCAGCTGATCGTCCTGGAACAGCAGTAGGCCTCCGACCAGCCGACTGTCCTCCGGCGCGCCGTTGGCGATCGCGCCGGTGCACAGGTCGACGACCATGGTGAGCACCCGATCGTAGTTCAGCGTGGCGTTGAGGTCCGCCGAGCGGCGGATGATCTGCTTGAGGCGGGCAAGTTCGTGCTCCAAGTCTTCCACCCGACGTGCCCGGTCACGCCCCACATCGGGCCCCAATGCCGGATCACGCTTGCCCAGGAAGTCGGACAGCCAAAGCAGGACAGGCAAGCCGAGCAGCACCCAGGTCGGCACGGCAGAGCCTGCTGCCATCCCGCCGGTCGCCAGCACATGTGCCACAGACCCAGTGACATCCACCAGGTGCATCCTGCCCTTCTGCAGGGTCCGCTCGACTCCGATGATCCCGCGGCGGGACGCGCACTGCCCCGCCGGCGATCTGCTCCTAGTATGCCACAGCGAGTCCATCCGGAAGCCTTACGGGCTGTTTACAGAGCTTCTGCGTGCGGCCCAGCAGACCGTGGAGCCCTTTCGGCGTGGGACCTCGGCTTAAGGAACATGGCCGCAACGGTCACCGGCTGTGCATCCCGTCCGAGCCTGCGCCAGCGGCCGGTTCCTTTACCACGGACGTTGCCCGCCTGTCCCTCACCCTAGCCCTTCCCAGCCACGGGAGGAGGCTTCCGAGCCCGGTGCATGGCAGGCGAGCTGTACTGCCGAAGGGCCACCAGAGGATGGGAGACATGCCAGGATATCGCAACCGGTGGCGCATGCTCACCGTCTTGGAGCACTTCCTCGGCGATCCGTCACACGCATCGGCCATCTGTGCGAGATCGGGGGGTCATCTCCTTGGCCGCAAGCAGATCCTTCGCTCGCTAGCGGGGGCTCAGGATGACAGGAAGGACGATCAGCTTTCCCCCCCAGTGGCGGTGATCCTCCTGCAACCCCCGCCGATGTCTTCCAGACTGTCCGATTTGGGGTGGCATCCTGAATGCCTCGAGCACGTGTCACCCCGAACGCCCCGGGCAGGGTGTCAGCCCGATCCATCCGGGCCCAGTCATGCCCATCAACCCGAATAACTGCCAGCCCGAAAGCCCCGGACAGCTGTCATCCCGATCACCCCGGACAACCGACATCCCGAGCGCCCGCAGCGGAGAGGAGGGGCAGCCGGGCATCTGCTTGCCGGGGATCCCGCACGGATTCGGACCTGGCCCGATGACGGAGAGTCCCCGTCGCCGCGCCCCCGTTTCCCCCTCCGGCCAACTCAGGCGCGTGCCCCTATGCTTGTGAGTGGATCTCCCGCCGAGATGCACTCTCCGGCAAGTCACATCACAGGGGATGGCCGGCAGCGCGCGCTGGAGCGCAGCGCCTGATCCCGTCTACCGACTTGCCGCACAATCGACCCACCTGTATCATGGGGGCATGATGAACCCTGTGCTGATCGCGCCCTCGATCCTCTCCGCCGATTTCCTGCACCTGCAGGACGCCATCTCCCAGGCCGAAGCTGCCGGCGCCGACTGGGTCCATATCGATGTCATGGATGGGCACTTTGTCCCCAACCTGAGCATGGGCCCTTTCATTGTCGAGGCCTGCCGGCGGGCGACCCGGCTCCCGTTGGATGTCCACCTGATGATCGAGAATCCAGACCGCCTGATCCCGGCCTTCATCGAAGCGGGCGCAGACTACCTGACGGTCCACGTTGAGACGTGCCCCCACTTGCATCGCACGCTCCAGTCGATCCAGGACCGCAAGGTCCGGGCCGGTATCAGCCTCAATCCCGCCACCCCGGCTGCGGCGATCAGCGAGGTCTTGCCGATGCTGGATCTGATCCTGGTGATGTCGGTCAACCCCGGCTACTCCGGCCAAAGCTTCATTGGCAGCGTGGTGCCCAAGATCGAGCAGATCCGGAAGTCGCTGGATGGGATTGGCTCGGGCGCCCGGCTGCAGGTGGACGGCGGGATCTCAGCCAGGACCGCCCCGGCGGTCGTGCAGGCCGGCGCCGACGTGCTGGTGGCAGCCAAGGCAATTTTCGGCCATCCAGAGGGGATTGCGGCCGGGCTGGCAGCGCTGCGGCGCTCGATCGCCTAGGCGCAAGCTCCTGCAGGCAACCCAGAATCAAACTGGCCGCCTCAGGGGCGGCCAGCGGGTCTTCCCACACACAACGCCGGGTCAGGCGCGCGCCAGCCGCTTCAGGCACTTGGTGCACAGGGTCTTTTGCACCATCCGGCCGTTCTCCAGAATGCGGGCTCGCTGCAAGTTCGGCCTGAACTTGCGCTTGGTCGCCCGCTGCGAGAAGCTGCGCTGCTGGCCGAAAGCCGTCGTCTTTCCACAATTCGCACACTTGGCCATGGATCGGACAATCCTTTCCCGTTGGTGAGCTTGTAAGGGTAGAATATACCACACTTGTCCTGAGGCCACCATGCCGGCCCGGGCAGCTTGGAGGGCAGCAATGGCGTCGTCTCAAAGCCATCCAGCCGGAAGAATCACGATCTCGCAGAAGGCGGTCGCCACCATCGCTGCCCAGGCGTCGATGCGCTCCTACGGGATCGTGGGCATGGCTTCGCGCACGCTGGCGGCAGGGATCGTCCAGGCCCTGGCCAGGGACCCGCGACACGGCGTGGAAGTCACCCAACGCGAAGGCCAGCTGCAGATCGACCTGTATGTGGTGATCGAGTACGGAACGCGTGTGACCTCGGTCAGTTCGAGCGTTGCCCGCACGGTGCGCTATCAAGTTGAGCGTACGCTGGGCATGCCGATTGGCGACGTCAACGTGCACGTCCAAGACCTGCATATCAGCTTCACGGAATGAGGCCGTCGCCCCACTCATGACCTACCTCGCAGCCCAGGTTGACCCGGCGGATCGGGAGAGGCTGGCGGAGAGATTCCGCCAGATTGATGGTCCCATGCTGCGGGCGCTCGCCGGGGCCGGCCTGACCTGGCTGCGCACCAATCAGCAACTCGTAAACGCACTGAACGTATTCCCCGTTCCCGATGGTGATACTGGCACCAACATGACGCTGACCATGCAGGCGGCGCTCGAGGCCGTTGCCGGCTCCGACGAGACCTCGGTCGGTCGGATGGCGAAGGCCATCGCCCATGGAGCGCTGATGGGCGCTCGCGGCAACTCAGGGGTGATCCTGTCGCAGCTCTGGCGCGGCCTGGCGCGTGGCCTGGACGACCTGGCGACGATGGACGCGCCGGCGCTGGCGCAGGCCCTGGATGCCGCCCGCGAAACCGCCTACAAGGGCGTGGTGCAGCCGGTGGAAGGCACGATCCTGACCGTCGCCAAGGACCTTGCGGGTGCCGCCCTGCAGGTGGCAGCCACCCCTGAGGCGACCAACCTGGATGTGCTGGAGGCCGTGGTCATGGCGGCCGACGAGTCGGTCGAGCGCACCCCGCAGCTTCTTCCGGTGCTGCGCGAAGCCGGCGTGGTCGATTCCGGCGGTAAGGGGCTGTTTTTCATCCTGGAAGGGATGCTGCGGACGATCTACGGGTTGGCGCTCAATGAGCCGCTGCTCGAAGTCAAGCCGATCAGCCAGTTGCAGCTTGAACAGACCGCTGAGGCCATCGAGCCCGGTCAGGACTGGGAGGTGATCGTCGACTTCCAGCCCAACCCAGACCTGGATATCCCCAGCTTCTATCGACAGCTCGGCGAGATGGGCACTTCGATCCAGGTGGGCGAAGGCGATGGGCTATATCGGATGCATATCCATGTCGCCGACCGCACGGAGTTCCAGCCGGTTGAGTACGTGCGCTCCTTGGGCACGATCACCAACGTCCGCATCGAGAACTTGATGCTCCAGGTGCCCGGAGGGAGCACGGCCCCGAGCAAGCCGCCGCTACAGCTGGCGACCCCGTCGCCCGGCCAGATCGCGGTTGTTGTGGTTTCACCCGGCGAGGGCTTGTCACGTGTCTTCGGCAGCCTGGGCGCGGCTGGCGTGATCGACGGCGGCCAGACGATGAATCCAAGCACGGAGCAGATCCTGCACGCCGTCGAGCAAGCCCCGACGGATACGGTGATCGTCCTGCCCAACAACAAGAACATTGTGCTCAGCGCCCGCCAGGCGATTGACCTGACGCCGAAGAAGCTGGCGGTCGTGCCCTCGCAATCCGGCCCGCAGGGCATCGCCGCCATGCTCGCCCTGGATCCGGCCGGCGACCTGGAGTCCGTGGCCGCGGCGATGGAGGCCTGCATGCAGGCCGTGCGCACGGTCGAGGTGACGGTGGCCACGCGCACGGCCAAGGTCGACGGGGTGGCGGTCTCTGCCGGTCAGACGATCGGATTGCTGGATGACACGCTGGTGGCTGCGGGTGACGACCTGGCCGCCGTGCTGCAGGAGACCTTCGAAAAGGCGGGCGCCGGAGGGGCCGAGCTGGCCACACTCTACTATGGCGCAGCCATCCCGCTGCCCGAGGTCAAGCGCTTGGTCGAGCAGTTGACAAGCCGCTGGCCCAGCCTGCAGGTCGAAATCCATGAGGGCGGGCAACCGCACTATCCCATCATCGCTTCTGTCGAGTGAGCATGCCTCAGCCACGCATTGTCACGGATGCCTCCGTGCGCTTCCCATCCAAGGACTTCCTCGCCCGTTACCCGGTGACGATCCTGCCGACGACCATCCGGCGCGGCGCCGACTGCCTGCAGGACGGCCCGGCGGTCGACCTGACCGAGGCGATGCCGCTGTTCGAGGGCGACCAACAGCCCGCAATCTGGGAACCGGCAAGCGTTGAGGCGATCGCCGCCGTTTACGAACGCCTGCACAAGGAGACCAACCGCATCCTCTCGATCCACACGTCGGCCAGCCTGAATGGCACGGTGGCCAACGCCCGCATCGCCATGCAGCAATTCCTCGGCCGCTGCAACATCCAGGTGATCGACTCCGAGTCGCTCTCAGCCGGGTTGGGGATGCTGATCCAACAGGCGGCCATCGGCGCCGAGCGTGGCGCCGACCTGGAGGAGATTGTGCGCATCGTGCGCGGCCTGATCCCTCGCCTGTACAGCGTGTTCTTTCTGGACGACATGACCTATCTGGAGCGCAACCGATTGGTCAGCCGCTCGCAGGCTATCCTGGGCAACATGCTTGGCGTGATCCCCTTCGTGACCATGGAGGAGGGCCAGGTCGTGCCGATGGAGAAGGTGCGCTCTCGCTCGCGCGCCATCGAGAAGATGGTGGAGTTCGTCGCCGAGTTCGCCAGCGTGGATCACATCGCCGTCTTGCAGAACACCCCCACCGCCGGCGAGGAAACTGAGATGGTGCTCGAGCGCGTGCGCTCGATCCATCCGCATGCCCCCCTCAACGTGATTGGCTATGGCCCGTCGCTGGCTACCCTGGTAGGGCTGAATGGCCTGGGGTTGGTCGTGCTGGAGTCCGAAGAGGACATGCAGTGATCGAGGCCACCGCCCCGATGGCGATCGTCACCGACAGCACAGCCGACATCCCGCCCGAGCAGGCTGCGGCGCTTGGCATCACGGTCATCCCGGCCCTGGTCACCGTGGGCGGGGAGAGCTACGCCGACGGCCAGGGGCTGGTGCGCAGCGAACTGTACCTGGGCATGGCCTCCCGGCGTGACCTGCCAACCACGGCTTCGCCTTCGCCGATGGCATTCGAAGCAGCCTACCAACGCCTGCTGGACGGTGGCGCACGAGGTGTGGTCTCGATCCACGTCGCCTCGCAGCTGAGCGCGATCCACGCCGTGGCCACGCAGGCCGGCAGGAGCTTTCCCGGGAAAGTCCAGGTCGTCGACAGCGGTCAGCTTTCGCTCGGCCTGGGGTTTCAGGTGGTCGAAGCGGCGCAATCCGCCGCGGCCGGCGCGGACCCGCAGTCGATCGTACAGGCAGCAGAGGCTGTCCGGCGCCGGGTGCGACTGGTCGCCATGCTGGACACTCTCGAGTTTGTGCGGCGCAGCGGACGCGTTTCGTGGCTGCGCGCCAGTATGAGCGACATCCTGCAGGTCAAGCTTCTCGTGCGCGTCGACGAAGGGAAGGTCGAGCGGTTGGCGATGGTGCGTACCCTGCGGCGAGCACTCGATGACTTGGTCGGGATGGTCCCGGCCTGGGGCCCCCTCGGCCGGCTGGCTGTGCTGCATACCGCCGCCCAACCGGCGGCCGAACGGTTGGCCGGCAGGCTGGCGGCTCAGACCGGGCTGGATCCCTGGGTGGTCGAAGCCACGACGGTCATCGGCGTACACATCGGCCCGGGCGCCCTGGGCATCTCCGCCATGCTACTATAGGGGTCGGTCACGGGACTGTACATTCGATGAATCCAGCTCTCGAAAAACTTGCCAAGTTCATGCGGTTGGAGGCCAGCCGCGGCTTCGACAACCGCGCGGTCCTCGGCGGATTGGAGCGAACGCTCGATTCCTGGCTGAGCGAGGCGCGGCCTGCCGGTGTTCCAGACGACCTGCAGAACCGTGTCGTCCAGGTGCTGTCAGCTTATGCCACACAATCCCCACAGGAGCGCCAGCACTCGCTGGAGGCCCTGTGGGGCGAGATTGCCGGCGAGGGTGCCGGCGCGCTGGGCGGCCACCCACAAGCTGCTCCCGGACCTGACCTGGCGACCGAGCCGCTGCCCAGCGCCCGTCAAGCCCCACCCATGTCTATGCGCAGTTCGGCGCAGCCGGAGCCCCCCTCCACGACCGATCCGGCTGCACGCGGCTCGGCCGGTGAGCTGTCACCCACCCCATCTGATGCCGCCAGCGATGACCTGCTCGATGAGGACGAGGACGAGCAGCCACCCCACCCGCCTGCCCCTGAGGACACAACGCCCATCGAAGAAGCGGCGTTCCGCGCCCCACTCACCACCTTGCCCGGCATTGGCCCCAAGTCGGCCCAGACCCTCGGCAAACTGGGCCTGCACACCCTGGGCGACCTGCTCTTCTACTTCCCCCGCCGCTACGACGACTACTCCGCCCTCAAGACAGTCAACCGACTGTGGTTTGGCGAGGAAGTCACCATCATCGCCACCGTCGACGAGATTCGCATGCGCCCTATTCGCGGCGGACGGATGAAGTTGATCGAGGCTGTCGTCTCAGACGGCACGGGTGCACTGCGGGTCAACTGGTTCAACCAGCCCTGGATCCTCCAAAGCCTGCAGCCGGGGAAGCCGGTCGTGCTATCCGGGCGGGTCGACCAGTACCTGGGCAAGCTGGTGCTCAACAGCCCGGAGTGGGAGCCCCTCGAGCGGCAACAGCTGCACACCAACCGCATCGTCCCGGTATACCCGCTGACCGCTGGGGTGAGCGGGAAGTGGCTGCGCCGGGTGATGCACTCGGTCGTATCCCGCCTGGCGCCGCGCCTGGTCGATCCCCTCAGCCGCGAACTGCGCCAGCAAGCTGAGCAGATTGAGCTCAGTCAGGCTGTGCTCCAGATCCACTTCCCCGACGACAGCGAGCGTCTACAGCGAGCGCAGCAGCGGCTGGCCTTCGATGAGCTGTTCTACCTGATCCTGGGCGTCCTGCGCCAGAAGCGGGAATGGCAGGCGCTGCAGTCGACCCCCCTCACGGTGGATGATGCGTGGATGCAGGCCTTCTTCACCAGCCTGCCCTTCGCGGTTACGCAGGCCCAACGCTCAGCCATGCAGGATGTGCGCGACGATCTGGCTTCAGCACGCCCGATGAACCGCCTGCTGCAGGGTGACGTCGGATCGGGGAAGACAGTGGTGGCGGCGCTGGCCATCGCTATTGCTGCCCGCAACGACCATCAGGCGGCGATGATGGCGCCCACCTCGATCCTGGCAGAACAGCACTACCGCACGCTGCTGGGGCTGCTCACTCCCCTCGGCGTGCCTGCCGAGTCGATCCGTCTGCTGATCGGGGCAACGCCCGAAGCCGAGAAGCGCAGCATCCGTCAGGGGCTGGCCGAGGGCCAGGTGCGGGTGGCGGTGGGCACGCATGCCCTGCTCGAAGAACCGGTGCAGTTCCAGCGCCTGGGGTTGGCGATCATCGACGAGCAGCACAGGTTCGGCGTCGAACAGCGGTCCGAGTTGCGGGCCAAGGGCGGCTCACCCAACCTCTTGGTGACGACCGCCACGCCGATCCCCCGCTCGCTGGCCCTGACGATCTACGGCGACCTCGATGTCAGCCTGATCGATGAACTGCCGCCGGGGCGGATCCCGATCGAGACCCGGCTGCTGCTTCCCATCGAACGCAGCCGCGCCCATCGCTTCATCCAGGCGCAGGTCGAGGCCGGCCGGCAGGCGTTCATCATCTACCCGTTGGTGGAAAGCAGCGAGAAGACCGAGGCCCTGGCGGCGGTGGAGGAGCACGAGCGACTGCGAAGCACGATCTTCCCCGACCTCCGCCTGGGCCTGCTCCACGGCCGCATGCGGCCGGACGAGAAGGACGCGGTGATGCAGGAGTACCGCGCCGGCAAGCTGGACATTTTGGTCTCAACGTCGGTGGTGGAGGTTGGAGTCGACGTGCCCAACGCCAATGCGATCCTGATCGAGGGCGCCAATCGCTTCGGCCTGTCCCAGCTCCACCAGTTCCGCGGCCGGGTCGGCCGGTCCGAGCATCCGTCCTACTGCCTGCTGCTGCCGGACTCGGAGGATGAGGCAGGCAACGAACGCCTGAGGGCGCTCGAGAGCACGACCGACGGCTTCCGCCTGGCCGAGCTTGACCTGGAGCAGCGCGGGCCGGGGGACTTCCTCGGCACGCGCCAGTCCGGTTTCGCCGAACTGCGGCTGGCCAAGGTCACCGATCTGCATCTGGTCGAGAAAGCCCGGCGGCTGGCCTCCCACGTGTTCGAGGAAGACCCCGAACTCAACCAGCCGGGGCATGCCCGTCTATCCGCCCATCTGCGCCGCTTCTGGTCTGGGGCGCAAGGAGAGATCAGCTGATGGTGCGAGCCGTCTTTCCCGGCACCTTCGACCCGATCCACAATGGTCACATCGACATTGCCGAGCGGGCCTGCAAGTTGTTCGATGAAGTGATTGTTGCGGTGTACGACCGCCCGCTGAAGTCGCTGCTGTTCGAGCCCGAGGAGCGCCTGGCGCTGGTCGAGGCGACCTTCGGCGGGCAGCCCAAGATCCGCGTCGTCGGCTATTCGGGGCTGACGGTCGACTTTTGTCGCCAGGCCTCGGCTCAGGTGATCGTGCGCGGGCTGCGCGTGTTCTCCGACTTCGAGCACGAGTTCCGCATGGCGCTGGCCAATCACCGCCTGGCGCCGCAGATCGAGGTGGTCGCCTTCATCACCAGCGAGGAGCACAGCTTTCTCACCGGATCGACCGTGCGGGAAATCGCCTTGCTGGGGGGCAACGTCGGCAGCATGGTGCCGGTCCATGTGGCCGAGGCACTCAAACGCAAGATGGGGGATGGGGGCGACGAGCGCCAGATGACCTCCCTGCGGGACTGACGGGTTTGACCTCGTCTGGCGATGGGTGTACTCTACGGCCTGAAGCTTGCAACCAAGGCGAACGGCCCATCCGACCGGTGAGGTGGACCGGAGGCTAGTATGGACATTCTTCACTTGGTAGACCGGCTCGAGGAACTGCTCAACGAGAGCCGGCCCATTCCCCTCACCCACAGCGTCGTAGTGGATGAGGACCGCATCCTGGAGATCATCGACCAGATGCGCATCTCGATCCCGGACGAAGTGAAGAAGTCCCAGCAGCTGCTTGCCCAGCGAGATCGAGTCCTGGCCCAGGCGCAGGAAGAGGCCAACCGGACGATCTCCCTGGCCAAGCAGAAGGGTGAAGAGAGCGTCAACCGGGATGCCATCGTCCAGGCCGCCCAGTCGCGCTCCGAGCAGATCCTGGCCCAGGCCAGGGTCGACGCCGAATCCATCCGCCGCGAGGCCGACGATTACATCATCGAAGCGCTGGGCGCCCTGGAGGGCGAGCTGACCCGTCTGATCAACCAGGCACGCAACGGCGTCGCCAAGCTGAATGCCGAGCGCCAGCGCACGCTCCGAACGGCCCAGGAGCAGGACAACGACCCGATCCTCGAGCCGTGACCAGCCATGCAGCCCAATCGACGAGCGGCACGGGCGGCCGGATGGCCGCCCGGTTGTCATTGCCCGTGCGGGTCGATCCGCCCAGCTTCAGGCCGATGGGCGCCCCGGGTCAGCCAGCCTGCTGCTGGTGCCGGGAGGCATCCTGCTCCTTCGCCCGCTCGGCGGCCGCCCGGATGAAGGCATGGAACAAGGGATGCGGCCGAGTGGGCCGCGAGAGAAACTCCGGGTGGAACTGGCTGCCCAGCATGAACGGGTGATCCTCCAGTTCGGCGATCTCCACCAGCCGGCCATCCGGCGAGAGGCCGGAGAACCGCATGCCATGCGACCCCAGGATCTCGCGGTAGGTGTTGTTCAGCTCGAAGCGGTGGCGGTGGCGCTCCGACACGCGCGGCTGGCCGTACGCCTCGGCAGCGACCGAACCGGGCAGCAGGTCGCACGGATACAGCCCGAGGCGCATCGTGCCACCCATGCTGTCGATCCCCCGCTGCTCCGGGAGCAGGTCGATGACCGGGTGCGGGGTGCTGCGGTCGAACTCGGTCGAGTTGGCATCCTCCGAACCGAGCACCGAGCGGGCAAACTCGACCACCATTAGCTGCATCC
The DNA here is from genome assembly GCA_041302385.1 of Anaerolineales bacterium. Lineage (GTDB taxonomy): Bacteria > Chloroflexota > Anaerolineae > Anaerolineales > E44-bin32 > PFL42. The sequence continues at coordinate 33,952 of JBFYRF010000019.1, forward strand.
CCAGGCACAGCCCCAGGTACGGAACCCGGTGGGTGCGGGCGAAGCGGGCGGCGGCGATCTTGCCCTCCACTCCGCGTGAGCCAAAACCGCCAGGCACGATGATGCCATGCGCCGTCTCCAGCTCGGCCCACCCCTTGCCCTTCTCGAGCTCAGCCGAGTGCAGCCACAGGATGTCGGCCTCCACGCCGGTCGCCAGCGCCGCGTGGCGCACCGATTCGCGCACGCTCATGTACGCGTCCTGCAGCTCAACGTACTTGCCGACCAGGGCGATGCGTAGCGTCGGTCGATGGGTTCGCGTGAGGGCGATCAACGCTTCCCACTCGCTCCAATCCGGGGCCTGGCGCGCCGTCAGCCCCAGCCGGGACAGCATCAACTCGGCCAGGCCCTCGCGCTCCAGCAGAAGCGGGACTTCGTAGAGCACATCAGTCGTCACCAGCGGGATCACCGCCTTGGGCTGTACATCGCAGAACAGGCCGATCTTGGCCCGCAGATCCTCCGGCACCGGATGGTCGGAACGGGCGACGATGACGTCCGGGGAGATGCCGATCGACCGCAGCTCGCGCACCGAGTGCTGGGTTGGCTTGGTCTTCAACTCCCCGGTGGCGCCGATATGCGGCAGCCAGGTGACATGGATGTAGGCGGTGTTTTCCCGTCCCAGGTCAGATCGCATCTGGCGCAGGGCCTCCAGGTACGGCAGGCCCTCAATGTCGCCGACCGTGCCGCCGACTTCCACCAGCACGATCTCCGCCCCGGTCTCCTTGGGCACCAGGCTGATGCGGCGTTTGATCTCATTGGTGATGTGCGGAATGACCTGGATCGTGCCGCCCAGGAAATCCCCGCGGCGCTCGCGCGAGATCACTTCAGAGTAGATCTGACCGGTGGTCACGTTGCACACCCGGCTCAGGCTGATGTCGATGAATCGCTCGTAGTGGCCCAGATCGAGGTCGGTCTCTGCGCCATCATCCAGCACAAACACCTCACCATGCTGGTAGGGGCTCATCGTTCCCGGATCGACGTTGATGTAGGGGTCGAGCTTCTGGATGCTCACCTGGAAGCCGCGTTCCTTGAGCAGCTTCCCCAGCGCCGAGGCCGTTACGCCCTTCCCCACTGAACTCACCACGCCGCCGGTCAAGAAGATGTACTTGGTCATCGCCCCTCCCATGGGCTTCCATTTGTCGGCCAGCGTTCCAGCCGGAGTCCGGCCGGGCCGGGTTGAAGCCCGAAAGCGGTGGGGAGGTCGTCCTTGAGACGACCTCCCCACGTTGCCTTGAGTTGCCGGCTTCGAAGGCTTGCCCTGGGCATCAGCCCACCACTTTCGCCAGGTCCTGGGCGGCGCGACGCATCTCCAGCAGCACCAGCCCCAGCCGGGCCTGCTCCCGGGCAAGCACCGTCAGCACTGCATTGCCGCCGGAAGCCATCAAGATCACGTATCCATCGTTGCCGTGAATGTAGACTTCGTCCAGGATGCCGCGGCCCAGCTCGCCTGCGATGCGTTCGCCCAGGCTGAGCATGGCGGCAGACATCGCCGACACCCGATCCTCTTCGACGCCCGACGGGAGTGAGGAGGCCATGATCAAGCCATCCACGCTGACCACGGCCGAAGCCTGCACGTCAGGCGTGTTCCCTTGCAGGTCGCGCAAGCGGTCGACCATCAGATCGGTGCGGGTCTTCTCCACGCTTCGCCTCGTCGCCCTCAGCCTAACGGACGAAGTTTAGCATAGCGGTGTGAGCGGGACAAGCACGACTGTGGAGTCAGACGATCTGAGGCACCGGCGCGCGCCTTCCAGCCTGCGAGGCGGGCAGCTCTATGGGGAGAAGGGCGTGACCTGCTCCGTCTCGTCCGCCCTGGGTAGGCGGAATGGAGCCAGGGCCGACGGGGCAGGTAGTTCGCAGGGGGAAGCCAGGCCAAACCCGGGGCAAGGGGTTTCCGGGGCAACCTCGGCCCTCAAAGGGGACCAGGATGCGGGGTGCAGGGCGGGTCAGGCTTCCGGGACAAGTCCAGGGAGCAAGTGCACTCGGATCTTCCCTGCGGTCAGGTCGATTTGCCGCACGACGGATTGGATCGCCGGCAGCAGGATTTCGGGTTGGTCTGGGGCCCGCACAACATAGACATCATTGGCGCCGGTCTCGATGATCTCCTCGATCTTGCCCAGCACTCGGCCCTCTTCGGTGACGACCTGCAGCCCCAGGATTTGCCAGTAGAAGTACTCGCCCTCGGGCAGCGGAGGCAGGTCGTCGACCCGAACGGCGACCTCTGCCCCACGCCAGCGCTCGGCTTGATCGCGATCGTGGCAGGCTTCCAGTCTCAGAAGCCAGCGCGTGCCATGCAGGCGGCAGGAGGTCACCTGCGCCACTTCCCGGTCCGGACCCAGGAAGACCGGACTGCCAACCTGCAGACTCCGGATCAGCTCCGAGACCGACGCCACCAGCAGATCGCCACGCACGCCGTGGGGACGCACTACGCGCCCGGCGGCGACAAAGGTCGGCCGTTTCCGGGCGCGTGACTTGCTGCTTGTGCTCTGCTCGGCTTGCATTCGGTTAGAGGATGTCGAGCGTAGCCCGCACCCCCTTCTTGGAGGCTGGCACCCGAAGCAGTTGGCGCATGGCGTTGGCCACCCGGCCAGATCGCCCGATCACCCTGCCCATGTCCTCGTCCGAGACGGTCAGCTCGATTTTGACGTCTCGTCCGCGCTGATTCGCAGTGACCTTCACCGCGACGGGATCATCCACGAGCGAGCGGGCGATGTACTCAACCAGCGATTTCATCGCCGTCGCGCCGCGCGCCTCGTGCTCCATCCCAGCCGCGTCAGCCGACCTACCCCTCGACCGCTGCACCGGCGGACTCCTCGGCTTGAGCCGCCTTCTGCGCCTTCTTCGACGGCTTGCTGCTCACGGTATCATCCCGGCGGGTGCGCAGATCCGCCGCCGGCTGGCTCCCAGCGCTGGCCAGCACCGCTTCAACTGCCTCGCCAGCACGCACACGGTCCCAGCGCTCCCAAGTCCCGTAAGTCTTCAGGACCTTGACCAGCGAGTCCGACGGCTGGGCGCCATTGCGCATCCAATGGAAGAAGCGCGCCTCGTCCAGGTCGACGGTAGCCGGCCGGGTACGCGGGTTGTAGTGCCCGAGGATCTCCAGGAAGTCTCCCGTGGCCGGGTCTTCCTTCTCCGCGGCCACGATCCGGTAGCTTGGTTGATGTCTGGCACCCACTCGACGTAGTCGTATACGAACCATCTTCCCTCTCTCAGTTGCAGGTTTCCGCCGGGTATTCTACACCAGACCGGCCCTTCCGGGGGACCGATCTGCCGCGGGCCCCGCTTGGGTTCAGCGGACGCCTGGCCAGGGCAGGCGCCGGCCCTTCCCAGGGCGGCCGGACTTGCCCAACGTCTTCAGCATGCTGCGCACCTGGCGGTACTGCTGCAACAGTTGATTGACCTGTTGGACGCTGGTACCGGATCCGGCAGCCACCCGGCGTTTGCGGCTGGCGTCCAACAGGTCCGGCTTGCGCCGTTCGCCCGGGGTCATCGAGCGGATGATCGCCAGCGTCTGGTCCAGCTGGCGCTGCGCAGCCTGGCTGTCGATCTTCGTTGCGGCTGCAGGCAATCCAGCCGGCATCATGTCCAGTAGCTGGCCGATCGGGCCGAGGCTGCGCACTTGGGCGATCTGCGCCGCGAAGTCCTCCAGCGTGAACTCCCCCTTCAGCATGCGCTCGGCTTGCGCTTGCGCCTGGTCCTGCGAGACCACGGCTTCGGCCTTCTCGATCAGCCCCAGGACGTCGCCCATCCCCAGAATGCGCGAGGCGAGTCGGGTCGGTTCGAAGATTTCGAGTGCCTCGATCCCCTCGCCTACGCCAATGAACTTGATCGGCACACCCGTCACGCTGCGCATCGAGATCGCCGCCCCGCCGCGTGCATCTCCATCCATCTTGGTCAGGACCAGCCCGGTCAGGCCCAACGCCTGGTGGAACCCCTGGGCGATACTGACCGATTGCTGGCCGGTCATCGCATCGGCGACCAGCAACGTCTCGCACGGTTGGAGCATCTGGCGCAAGGCAATCAATTCCTGCATCAATTCGCTGTCGAGCTGAGAGCGGCCGGCGCTGTCGACGACCAGGGCGGTGATCCCGGCGCGGGCCGCGGCCTGCAATCCGCCGCTGACCATCCTCTGCGCATCCGGCTCCCCTGCCCCGTACAGCGGGACGCCGACCTTCTCGGCGAGCGAAGCCAATTGCGTCACCGCAGCCGGGCGGTACGGGTCGGCAGCCAGCAGTCCCACACGCTCACCCCGGGCACGCAGCTGCGCTGCCAGCTTGGCGGCCGTCGTCGTCTTGCCGGATCCCTGCAGGCCGACCAGCAGGATGACACGCGGCGGCTTGCCGATCAGGTTCAGGCGCCCCGGCTCACCCAGTGTCTTTGTCAGCTCCTGGTTGAGGATCTTAACGACCTGCTGGGTCGGATTTAGGGCGCGCGCCACCGACTCGCCCATAGCCTGCTGGGCGACGCGCTCGAGCAGTTCCTTCGCCACCAGGTAGTGGACGTCGGCCTCGAGCAGCGCCAGGCGTACCTGGCGCAGCCCGTCTTCGATGTCGCCCGGCTTGAGCGTGCCGCGGCGGGCCATCCCTTTGAAGGCTGCCTGCAACCGTTCTGTCAGCGTCTCAAACATGTGAGATCAGGCCTGAACCATTCGCCGGCCCTGCAGCACAAGCGGACGTGCCGGGCCGGCGGCTTAAGGTGAATCGCGATCTGTCGAATGAGATTGTACCGACCCCCTGCCGGCCAGTCAAGGCGTGCGACGGCTCATGACGGCCTCCACCATCCACCGGCCAGCCTGCTCGGCGGACTGCAGGTCGGATCCTTCCAGCACGACCACCACGACGGGCGCGCTCGCGTCGCCGGCGCGCCCCAGGTACCAGGCCACTCGATCGCCTTGCGCATCAACGATCGCCGTTGCAGAGTACGAAGGATGCGCGTCCCCGGGCTTCGTCAACGCAGCAGAGATCGCTTCCGCTGTCGCCTGGCCATAGGCGGGCTGCCCTTCCGCCAACGCAGGCCATGCACGCCAATCGCCCAAGCCGCCGGATACGGCGTCCACGATTCGGATGGAGGGCAGCCTCCCGCCGCTGGCTGCCGCCCAGGCGCGTGCCATCGCCAGCGGATCGAGTGTCAGCGATCCCTGGCCGACCGCCAGCGCTTCGGCCGACATCGGCGGCGCATCGGTCCCGCCTGCACTTCCGCCTTCCAGCCCGAGATCCAGCGCCACAGCAGCCGCCTGCAACCCCTCCCACCCGATCTCTCTCCCCAGCGCTGCAAGCGGCGTCGGGCACCCGGCTTGCAGTGCGTCGGCCAGCTTCGGCCCGTCAGGTTGCCGGGCACAGGTCAAACTCCATCCGCTGAGTCGGAGCGGGGCCTCGATCTCCGGAGCGGCTTGATCCAGCGTCGCCTGCCCTGTTTCCAGAGCCCAAGCCACCAGCCAGGGGGCGAAGGCCAGGCCGGGCTGATACCCCGACTGGACCACGCGGTTGAGGAGCGGCGCCCCGGGGTCAGCGATCAGGTCAGCCCAGTCGACCTCCAGCGTTGTCGGGTCAAAGGTCGGAGAGGAGGCTTGGGCGAGCACGTCACCGCTGACCGGATCCAGCACGACGATCGCCCCTTGCGATCCAACCAGCGCGGCCGCGGCCTCAGCCTGGAGCTCGACCTCCAGCGTGAGCCGCACATCGGCACCCGAGGGGGGATACCCATACAGCAGCTGGTTGAGCGCCAGCTGCAGGACGGGCGCGCCGCTCTCGCCGCGCAGGACGGCGTCCATCGATTGCTCGATCCCCATCAGGCCGTAGATCGGCGAATCGAAGCCGACCACGGCGCCGGCTACCGGCTCGGGATAGCGGCGCTCGAAGTCGCCGGGCGTCCCCACCGACTGGGCCAGTACGACTCCGTTCCGATCCAGGATGCGCCCACGCTGCGAGTAGCGCTCGTCCGCCACCCGGCGCAGGTTGTCTGTACGGCTGAGGATGGCCGGGGCTCGCACGACCATCCAGTAAACCGAGGCAGCTGCCAGGAGAAGGAACGCGGCCTGGAATCCGATGAACACCTTCTCGAATGTCCGCTGTGGTTGCGGCGGTCCATCGCCGCCGTCGGAAAGGATCAGCAGCAGGCTGAGACAGAGAAAGCTGGCGAGAAGCGAGGTTCCGCCGTAGGAGACGAACGGCAACGTGATCCCGGTCAGCGGGAGCAGGCGCAGCACGCCAGCCAGGATGAACACGGTCTGCAGACCCAGGTTGACCGCCAGCCCCCCTGCCAGCAATTGCCGAAAAGGGTCAGAGGAGGTGGAGCCAATGCGCAGACCACGCCCGACCAGGACGGCCAGCAGGGCGAGCAAAGCCAGCGCGCCGGCAAGCCCCCACTCCTCGCCGATCGAGACGAAGATGAAATCCGAATGCGCCACCGGGACATACCCCGGCGAGCCAAGACCCGGGCCGCTCCCCAGCACGCCACCGGAAGCCAGCGCGATCAACGCCTGAACGATCTGATACGAACCGCCCAGCGGATCCTGCCAGGGATTGATCCACGCCGCCAGCCGGGCCTGCACCACCCCTGAGGCCGAAGCAGCCACCCCGGCGGCGGCGATGCCCAATAGCCCACTGACCAGAATCACCTCCCAGCGACCGGAGGCCAGGTAGAGCAGCACGGTCAGCAGGGCGAGCAGCACCATGCCGCTCCCCAGATCGCGCTGCGCCAGCACGATGAGCGTCGATGCACCCCAGACCGCCAGCAAGGGGATCATGGTGGCGATCAGGGATGGCCGGTCGCGGCGCCATCCGAACTGCACCCGATCGGCCAGATAGGAGGCGAAGAACACGACCAGCAGCAGACGCAGCATCTCCGACGGCTGAAAGTACACGCCACAGCAGCCCAGCCACAGCCTGGGAGAGCCGCCGGACGGGTGTGTGCCGAAGACCAGCGTCATCCCGGTCAGCAGCAAGCCAAGCGCGAGCCACAGGTAGCGATAGGCGCGCAGCCAATTCAGATTGCGCGGGGTGGAGACCAGGGCGAGCATTGCCAGCGTGGAGACGCCCAGCCAGGCCAGCTGCCGCAGGCCAAAGCCGGGCGTGAGCCGCCAGATCAGCAGCACCCCCCAACCCGCCAGCAGCATCGCCACGGGGAAGAGCAACGGATCGTGCCGGGGGAGACGGCGCCGCAGCCCTCGATGCCCCAACCCCGCCGCCAGCAGCCAGGCCGGCAACACGAACCAGTGCATATAGCCGACGTCGGCCGGAGTTCCTCCCGGTCTGACCATCGGTGCAATGGTCAAGGCGAGACAGGTCAGCCCCAGAAACGCGCAGGCTAACCCAAGCAGGATGAACTCAACTCGCTCCGCCGAGGGGGCGGATCTAGGGGAAGTAGCGACCAACGATCGGCCTCAGTCGTGCCAGGGTCTCCTGAGGGATCGCCTCGCGCCGTGTGATGAACGCATCCCGCAATGCGTCCGGGCACGAGCAGATCCGCTCACCGGCAAGCGAGCGCGTGAGCTCGACAAGACAAGCCTGCGCCAGGCGGGTGTTGGCATTGAGCGTGTCCAGGACCATCTCGACGCTGACCGGAGCCTGCTCGAGATGCCAGACATCGTAGTCGGTGACGTGCGCCATCACGGCATAGCACAGCTCGGCTTCCCTGGCCAGGAAGGCCTCCGGCGCGGTGGTCATGCCCACGATCGACATACCCCAGGAGCGGAAGGTGTTGGACTCCGCCCGGGTGGAGAAGCGCGGTCCCTCGATCGTGATGCTGGCGCCGCCGGCGTGGACCCGACCCCCGGCGCGGAGGGAGCTTTCCGCCAGCCGCCGGCTGAGATCAGGGCAGAACGGCTCCGGCGCGCTGACGTGCGCCACAAATCCCTTTCCGAAGAACGAACGCTCACGCTTGTGCGTCCAGTCGAAGAGCTGATCGGGAATCACCAGGTCGCCGGGGGAATAGTCGATGCGCAAGGAGCCGCAGGCGCTGATCGACACCACCCGGTCCACGCCCAGCATCTTGAAGGCGGCGATATTGGCGCGGTAGTTCACCTCGCTCGGAAGGATGACATGCCCGACGCCGTGCCGGGCTAGAAAAGCGACCCGCGTGCCGGCCAGCTGCCCGAGGATCACGGGTGAGCTCGGCGGGCCAAAGGGTGTATCCAGCTCCAGCCGAGACTCGATCTTCAGGTCATCCATCTCGTAGATGCCGGTCCCACCGATCACCCCCAGCGCAGGTTGGTCGCTACCCATCACCGATGCCTCCCCTTTGCGCTTCGGCCGGCCCAGCGGACGAATCCTGCTCGTGCCTCACAGGGGCCGTAGCAGGCAGGAGCACATCCGCCGCCGGCTCGACCGAAGGCTGCACACCGCCCGCCTCTAGCCGGAATCCGACATTGCCAAACTGAACCCGGTCGCCATAGGTCAGGGCCAACGGCTCGCTCACCTCCAGCCCGTTAAGGCGCGTGCCATTTCGTGAGCCGAGGTCCTCGAGCAGCCAATGCCCCGATCCGAACGAAAGCCGGGCATGGTAGGACGAAACCGACGGATGATCGATGGGCATCGAGTTCCCGGGTGCCCGCCCGACGGTGTTCATGCCGGCCAGTGCGAACGAAGGTTGATTTTCCGTCGGAGGGTCGGGAACGAGACTGGCCATCGGCAGCGCCGATCCCGCTGAAGGCACGCCGCGCAGGCCTCGACGGAGCTCCACCAGGATCACGACCAGGATCGTCAACAGCAGGGCCGCCAGCGTCAGTCGGACCAGCAGGAAAGCTACCGCCGTGGTCATCGGGCTTCCGCTGGCGAGGCCGGGAGGTCCTGCGAGTCCCCGCGCGCGGTGCGCACCTGTGGAGTGAATTCCGCAGTCGAGCCGCTCCCCTCCCCGGGGTCCTCGCCGTACACCAACGTGAACCGGCCAATTTGGATTACGTCGCCCGAGTGCAGCAGGCACTCGGAGACCAGCCGCCCATTCACCCGGCAGCCGCTGGCCGAGCCTAGATCAAAGAGCACGTAGCGGCCGCCGCGGGCGCGGACCTGGGCATGGGCGCGCGAGACGTCCGGACCATCCAGGCAGATGGCGTTCTCGAGCTTGCGGCCGATGGATATCACCGGGTGGCGCAGGGGGATATGCTCTTCACCGTCGATGATCACGAATGCACCCGCCGGGCCTGAAGGAGCCTGAAGGCTTTGCACCTGCTCGGTCCGCGTGTCGTCCTTCGACTGCGCCGCATGCCAGGCCACAACACGACACTCGTCTACTGGCACCGTCGGGTCGGCAACCACGCGCAGGGCAACCCCGTCAAGCGGGGCGAAATTCCTGTTGCGCAGCGCTTCGATCACCAGGTCCGCCAGGTGCAGTTCGAGCCCGGAGGCCTTGCCTTCGATCTGCGCCAGCGCCTGAGGGTGGAATGAAACCAGGAAATGATCCGGGGCGAGGCGCCTGCCGTCCGGGGTTGGGATCGCGCCTTGCTCCAAGGCCTGAAGCAGCTGCGCCATCACGATATCCGGCGGCTGCCCGGCGCCCAGCCAGCGCGGCAGGTGCGTCTCGATCAGCCGTCGCAGGCGCCCTTCCCAGAGAGTCAGCGTGGAACTCATGGGGGCATTATACGTGGGGACGACAGCGCCGGGCTGGGGTGTGCGGCCGGTCGGGGGTTACTTGCCCGAGCGCTTGTTGAGCTTCATCGTCCGCTTGACCAGGTCGGTCGGGAGGCGCAGGTCGAGCGGAGTGATCGTGTTGCGGTCCATGCGCGGCTTGGAGGGCGGCTGGTAGGGTGGCGTGAAGTCGGGAGGCCCTGCCAGGTCCTCACCGTAGATCAGATCAACCTTGGCCAGGGCGATCACATCCCCGGGCTCGAGCGTCTTCTCGCGCACCAGTTGGCCATTGACGCGCGTCCCCGCCGTCGAGTCCAGATCGAAGACGACATAGCGCCCTTCCCGGACGCGCAGCTGTGCGTGGCGCCGTGATACGTGCGGGTCGCCCAGCAGCAGGTCATTGTCCGGGCTCCGCCCGATGCCGATCACCGCTTTCTTCAGCGGGAAGTGGCGCCGCCCCTCTACGACCAGGAATGCGCCGGTCGGAATCTGCTCTTGGCCGGTCGGCTCCGGAGTGATGTTCTCGGTCAGTTGCAGTGGATCCCGGCTGTGCCAGGTGATCAGCCGCAACGCATGCTCCGGCAGCGTCGGGTCTGTGGCGATCGTGATATGCGGCGACCGCAGCAAGGCAAAGCCACAAGCCTGCAGCGCCTCGGCCAGCGCAGACGAGAGCTCCTCCTGCACGGGTGTCACCGCCTTCTCGGCCTGCGGCAGATCCTTGGACGAAAGGCTAAGCGTGTACTGGTCAGGCGCGTAGCGCGTGCCCTGCGGGTCGGTGCGCGAGGCGCCGCGCACCTCTTCGGCGAACTGGCGCGCCAGATCCGCGGCGGAGAGGCGGGCACTCGTCAGGCGCGGCAGGATCACCTCGAGGCGAGGCTGCAAATGGGCCTGAATGCGCGAGACGGTTTCGGCCATGGCGTTTAGGATTATAGTGCCAGCCCACGCCTCCGGCCATGGGAGCATCGGCTATACTGGAAGCGTGACCGCCGAACCTTACCGCGAGCTCGATCACACTGCGGATCTAGCGCTCATGGCCCACGGTCGCGATCTCGCCGAGCTCTTCCGCAATGCGGCCGATGGGATGATCGCCCTTGCCGGCTACGAGCTTGAGGTGGGACCGGGCGCGGTGTGCAATCTCCGCCTCTCGGCGCCGGACGGCGAGACACTGCTGGTCACCTGGCTTGAGGAGATTCTCGCACAAGCCGATGCCGAACACACCCTTCTGCAGGACTACACCTTGCGAGTGAGAGAAGCCACCGTGCTCGAAGTTGAGGCCGTCGCCCTCCCCATTCGCCGAACCGACAAGGAGATCAAGGCGGTGACCTTTCACGAGTTGGCGATCCGTCCCGCCGAGGGCGGACTTGAGGCGACGATCGTCTTTGACGTCTGAGGCAGCCGGCTAGCATGCCCCGCAAGCAGGACTTTGTTCGCCTGTCGCTCTACCGCTGGGAACTGCCCCGCAGTCACCGCATTGACATGCGCGTTCCGGTGCATCTTTTCGCCAGCGATGCGCTGCTTGAAAGCGCACTGGGGGATGCTTCACTGGAGCAGGCGATCAACGCCACCACCCTCCCCGGCCTGGTGGGCCAGGTGTGCGTGATGCCGGATGTCCATCAGGGCTATGGGTTCCCGATCGGCGGCGTGGCCGCCAGCCGCCTCAGCGACGGCGTGGTGTCACCCGGGGCGATCGGCTATGACATCAAGTGCGGGGTTCGTCTGCTGGCGAGTCGCATCGAGGCCGAAGCCGCACGCTCGCATCTGGCGGACCTTGCGACGGCGCTCTACAGCAACTGCCCCAGCGGCGTCGGCGCCAAGGGCAGCCTGCCGCTGAGCGCGCCGGAACTGGATCGAGTGTGCCGCGAGGGTGCGGGTTGGGCGCTCAAGCAGGGCTACGCCTCAAGCGAAGACCTGGCCAACACCGAAGAGTCCGGCCGAATCCAGGGGGCCGATCCGGCGCACGTCAGCGCTCGCGCCAAGGAGCGCGGCCGCCCCCAACTCGGCAGCCTGGGGGCGGGCAATCACTTCATCGAAGTCGATCGGGTCGATGAAGTATTCCATCCGGAAGCCGCCCAGGCGATGGGCCTGCTGCAGGGGAACCTGGTGGTGCAGATCCACTGCGGCTCACGCGGCTTCGGACACCAGATCTGCTCGGACTACGTGCGCGACCTGCAGCCGGCCGTCCGGCGCTTCGGCATCGAGCTGCCCGATCGGGAGCTGGTGTGCGCGCCAATCGGCTCGCCCGAGGGGCAGCGCTACCTGGCCGCTATGGCCTGCGCCGCCAATTACGCCTTCGCCAACCGACAGCTCCTGGCGCATTACGCGCGACGCTCGTTCGAGCAAGTGTTCGCCGGGCGCTTGCGCGGCTGGGAGCTGCATCAGGTGTACGACATCGCCCACAACATGGGCAAGATCGAGCAGCACACCGTGGACGGCAAACAGGAACAGGTGTGTGTGCACCGCAAGGGCGCCACGCGCGCCTTCGGGCCGGGCTTCCACGGATTGCCGGCAGCGTATCGACCGCTCGGCCAGCCGGTGCTGGTACCGGGGAGCATGGGCACCGCCTCCTGGGTGCTGCTTGGCACCGCAGGGAGCATGCAGTTGTCGTTCGGATCAACCTGTCACGGCGCAGGCCGAGTGATGAGCCGCAAGCAGGCGAAGCGCTCGATCCGCGGCGAGCGCCTGCGCCAGGAGTTGGAGAGCGAAGGCATCCGAATCCGCACCGGCTCGCTTCCCGGCCTGGCCGAAGAAGCGCCGCAGGCCTACAAGGACGTGGATGCCGTGGTCGAGGTGGTGGTCGGTGCGGGAATTGCTGCCAAGGTTGCCCGCCTGCGGCCGTTGGTCGTGGTCAAGGGCTAGCGGGGTACACCGCCAGGCTCTCCGCCCTCCCCCTGGCCCGGTGCGCGGCGTGGTCAGCCACCGGCCCGCCCTCCGGGCAGACGGGGCCGATCGCCCGATGCTAGCCCGGCGGCAGCAAGCGAACGAAGCGGCGCTTGCCCACACGCAGGACCGAAGGCTGCGAGACCGCAACCGGCGCCGCTGCGTCCTCCAACAGCTGGTCTTCGAGACGAACCGCGCGCTGATCGATCAGCCGACGGGCTTCGCTGCGGGTAGAAGCGGTGCCGGCCTCTACCAGAAGGTCCACCAACGCCAGCCCCGGCCGCAGCTGGAACTCGGCTATCGTCTCCGGCGCCTGCTGCTCTTGGAAGACACGCCGGAAGGCCTGCTCGGCTGGATCGGAGGCCTGTGCGCCGTAGTAGATCGCGACGATCTCGCGGGCCAGGCGCATCTTGAGGTCCCGTGGGTGCACCTTCCCGGCGGATAGCTCCTGCTCTGCGGCGGCGATCTCCGAAGGCTCCCAGCGCGTCACCAGGCGGGCAAATGAAGGCATCGCCGCATCGGGGATGCTCATCACCTTGCCGTACATGTCTTCGGCGGTGGTGTTGAGCGGGATGTGGTTGCCCAACGACTTGCTCATCTTGATCACGCCGTCGGTCCCCGGGAGGATCCCCAGGATGATCCCGATGTTCGGCCGCTCTCCCAGGAACTCCATCACCTTACGGGCCGCGGTGAGGATGTTAAACAACTGATCCGTGCCACCGACCTGCACGTCCGCTCGTAAGGCGTAGGCGTCATAGCCCTGCATGAGGGCGTAGAAGGTCTCGTGAAGGTAGATCGGATCGCCAGCCTCCCATCGGCGGCGGAAGTTCTCCCATGTGAGGAACTGCTGCAGGGTGAAGTTGGACGCCAGCCGGATCAGGTCGGCGAAATTCAGGGCGGACAGCCAGCTGTCGTTGTACTCGATACGCGTCGCCTGCGGGTCGAGAATCTTGAAGGCCTGCCGGGCGTAGGTCTCGGCATTGTGCGCCGTCTGCTCGGGAGTGAGCTGCGGTCGCAGCTTGTCCTTGTCGGACGGGTCGCCAATCAGGGAAGTGAAGCGCCCAACCAGGAAGGTCACTTCATGTCCGAGCTGCTGGAACTGGCGCAGTTTGCGCATGGGCACGGTGTGTCCGAGATGCAGGTCGCTGGTGCGCGGATCGAATCCGCAGTACACGCGCAGGGGCCGCCCTTCGGCCTGGGCCTGCTGCAACCGCTGCTCCAGCTCTGCAGCCATCGCCTGCTTCAGATGCTCGTCGCCGTACTCGGTCCCCTGCATCAGCAGGTCGACCTGCTCCTGGATCTCCAGGCCACGCATGCTAGCCTCCGTCGGCCGCTCAGCTCCACTCGCTACAGGCTTCACCACCGGCGGCCGGAGGGCGGATAGGCGGATTATACAGCCGGGCGCCTCGGTTCCCCGGGCGAGGGCGGTGCAGGCGTAGTATCATTTCCGGGTTAACGGAGGCTGGATGTCGATCCACACGCCCCTCTCGGGCCGCGCTATTCGCAAGGGATTCCTCGATTACTTCGCCGAGCGCGGCCACACGATCGTGCCCTCGATGTCGCTCGTGCCCGGTGGCGATCCGACGCTGCTGTTCACCAACTCGGGCATGGTGCAGTTCAAGGACGTCTTCCTGGGCTCAGGCAGCCGCCCCTACCGGCGCGTCGCCGACAGCCAGAAATGCCTGCGCGTCGCCGGCAAGCACAACGATCTGGACGACGTCGGCCGCGACGACTCGCACCACACGTTTTTCGAGATGCTTGGCAACTGGTCCTTCGGCGACTACTACAAGGCCGAGGCCATTCCCTGGGCCTGGGAGCTGCTGACCGAGGTCTGGGGACTGGAGAAGAGCCGGCTCTGGGCCACCTGCTTCGAAGATGAGCAGGGGCAGATTCCCAGGGACGATGAAGCGGCGGAGATCTGGGCGCGCCAGCCCGGTTTCGACACCTCGCATCTGCTGTTCTTCGGCCGCAAGGAGAACTTCTGGGAGATGGCCGATGTCGGCCCTTGCGGGCCGGACAGCGAGATCCACATTGACCTGGGGCCCGAGTTCTGCGATCTGTCCGGCGTTCCGGGCCATGTCTGCCAGGTGAACGGCGAGTGCAAGCGCTTCCTCGAGCTGTGGAACCTGGTCTTCATTCAGTACAACCGGTCCAGCCCGACGGATCTCAAGCCCCTCCCCAGCAAGCACGTCGACACCGGCATGGGACTTGACCGGGTGGTCTCCGTCTTGCAGGGGGTTGACTCCAACTACAAGACCGACCTGTTCACGCCGATCCTGGATCGGATCCAGCAGCTCGCCGGCCATACAGCCGAGCGGCGCCAGGATCTGCTCACGCCTTACCGGGTGATCGCCGATCATGTCCGGGCGGCGACGTTCCTGATCGCCGATGGCGTCGTGCCCGGCAATGTCGGGCGCAACTACGTCTGCCGGATGATCGTCCGGCGCGCCAGCCGATTCGGGTCGAAGGCAGGATTCGACGAGCCGTTCCTGGGCCAGGTCGCCGAGACCGTGCTCGAGGAATACGGGGATGTCTACCCGGAGATCCTGCGCAACCGCCCGGCTGTGATGACCACGCTGCTGGATGAAGAGCGGCGATTCCAGCGCACTGTGGAGACCGGCGTCAGCCACCTCGACGAGATGATCCGCGCCGCCAATGCGCAAGGCACACGCCTGCTGTCTGGGTCGCAGGCCTTCGACCTGTATGCCACCTATGGACTCCCGCTTGAGATCACGCGCGACATCGCCCGCGAATCCGGCCTCGAGGTCGAGGAGGCCGCCTTCCGCCAGGCAATGGAAACCCACCGCGATGCATCGTCGGCCGGCGCGGCCTGGGAAGCGGATGCCGGAGAGGTCCCGCAAGAGGTCTATCAGCAGGTGCTTGCCGAGTTGCAGGCGGGCGGCAGCCTGCCGGCGCAAGGTGTGCAAGTGGATCCCTATGCAGGATTTGAGAGCGAGGCGCCGCTGCTGGCCATCGTCGGGCCGGGGGGTGGCCTGGCGCAGGCCGGCCCCGGGGATCGAGTCGGCCTGGTGTTGGCGGCACACAACTTCTACGCCGAGTCCGGCGGCCAGGTCAACGACATGGGGACGATCGTCTCGGTGCGCGAACCGCGCTGGGAATTCGAGGTGCAGTCGGTGCTGCGCCCTGTCGCCGGGCTGAGCTTGCTCCAAGGCACAGTGGTTCATGGCCAACCGCGCCCGGGGGATCTGGCGATCGCCGCCGTCAACCGCGAGCGGCGCTGGGACATCATGCGCAACCACACCGCCACACACCTGCTGCACGGGGCGCTGCGGTCTGTTCTCGGCGAGCATGCTCGCCAGGCCGGGTCGCTTGTCGCTCCGGATCGGCTGCGCTTCGACTTCACCCACCCGCAGGCGATGACCGCCGACGAGATCAGGCGAGTCGAGAGCATGGTACAGCAGGCGATCCTGAACAACTTCGACGTGGTTAGCCGCGTTAAGCCGCGCCAGGAAGCGATCAGCGAGGGCGCGATGGCGCTCTTCGGTGAGACGTACGGCGAGAGCGTTCGCACGATCTCGATCGGCGACGAAGAGCGGGTGTCGTACGAGCTGTGCGGCGGGACGCACGTGCCGGAGACCGGGATCATCGGGTCGTTCCTCATCGTCTCCGAAGGCAGCGTTGCCGCCGGGATCCGGCGCATCGAAGCCCTCACCGGCCGGGCAGCACTCGAGCTGATGCACGCCCGCATGCAGTCCCTCGACCGGTTAGCCCGCCTGCTCGGGACTTCGCCCGAGGCGGTCGAGGCGCGCCTCCAATCGCTTCTCGGGGAAGTCTCGACCCTCGAGCGCCGGCTGGAGGCTCTCCGCCTGCAGCAGGCGGAGAGCGAGGCGCTACAGCTACAGCCGGAGCAGGTTAAGGGAGTCACCCTGATCCGAGGGACGGTGGGATCGGCCGAGGCGGACACCCTGCGTAGCCTGATCGACCGGTTGCGCACCCAGCATCCATCGAGCGTGATTGTCCTGGCCTCCGCCCCGGATGACCGGCCGGTGATCGTGGCCGCGATCAGCCCAGACTGGGTGGCACGCGGGTTGCACGCGGGAAACCTGGTCAGGCAAGCCGCGGCGATCATGGGCGGCGGCGGAGGGGGCAAGCCGGGCATGGCCCAGGCCGGCGGCAGGGATGCTAGCAAGCTCACAGCGGCACTCGACCAGGCGAGGGACTACATCGGCGAGCACGTGCACCCAGCCTAATGTGGCTATGCGCAACCCCGCCAGCGATCCAGCCGCACCGCCCCAGTCAAGGAAGACGTTGCAGCAATGAAGCTCGAGATCCTTGAGCTCGAACCCCAGGACGACCGGGCATCCGTCCGTGACCGGCTCGCCTCTTCGCAGGCGCCGCGGGTCATCCTGGTCTTCCCCAACCGGGGTCGAACCCGCCTGACCCGACTCGATCTTGTCCTGCTGCACCGCCAGGCGGCGCAGCGCGGGCGGGAGTTGGGCTTGGTCACCCGCCATCCGCTGTTACAGACCGCCGCCGAAGCCGCCGGAATCGCTCACTTCCCATCCATCGATCACGTGCCGGAAGCCGAGTGGCCCCATTCTCGCCCGGCACCTTCCGCCCTTGCCCAGGCGCGGGCGTCAGGCCGCTCAGGAGAGCTTCCACCCCGGCCACCCGCTGCCCTCTTGCGGCCCGGCCGCGGGCTGCTGCGCTGGCTGTGGATCGGCGTTGCTGTGATTTCGCTGCTCGTGCTAGCGGCAGCGGTCGTTCCCACAGCCGACGTCTTGCTCGTGCCAGCCAACGAGGCGCGGCAGGAAACGATCAAGCTGAAGGCCAGCCTCTCCTCGCCCGGGGGGCTGCCCCCCGCCGGGCTGCCCCCCGGCCTCCTCGCCTCTCGGCAGGTCGAGGTCGGGCTGGAGGACACTCTGCGCCTGCCAACCACTGGAAGCTCGCTGGCGCCTGAGACGCCCGCCGGCGGTGAGGCATTGTTCACCAACCTGGGCGCGGAACCAGCGACCATCCCCGAAGGAACGAGCGTCCGTTCGAGCGGGCACGACCAACTGCGCTTCACCACAACCGTAGTCGCTGAGCTTCCCGCGGGTCAGGGCAGCACGGTGAGTGTCCCGATCCAGGCGGCTCAGGCCGGATCGCCCGGGAACCTGCCGGCCGAGTCGCTTGACTCGCTCGACGGGCCACTCGGCTTGCTGGCCTCGGTCTCCAACCCCCGGGCTTTGTCGGGCGGAGCCGACCGCAGCCAGGCGACCGTGGCCCAGGCCGACCTGCTTGCTTTGCAGCGCGCACTCGAAGACCAACTGCTTGAGCAAGCCGGCACCGCTCTGCTCGACGAACTGCAGGCAGGGGAACGCCTGCTCCCGGGCTCGCTGCGGGTCGTGGCGGTTCTCGATCCGACCTTCGACCGCGCGCCGGGGGACCTGGCCAGCAGCGTAGGCTTGCGCCAGCAGGTTCGTATCGCAGGGCTGGCCGCCCAGCAAGCGGATATGGAGGAAGCCGTGTGGAAAGTCATCGCGGCCGACCCCGAACCGGACTGGCTGCCCGCCCGGCCGTCTCTGGTGATCACCGATGTCTCTCCCGGCGCGGAGGAGGACAGCGAGGTGAATGTCGCCGCGCGCTGGACAGTCGCTCGCCCGCTGGATCGGGTTCGTCTCGCCCGGGCAATCAGCGGCCGGTCGGTGGTCGAAGCCGATCAAGTCCTCCAGCGCTCGGCGGAGCTCGCTGAGGATCCGCAATTCCGAGTCCACCCGCCCTGGCTCAACCGCATGCCCTGGATCGGCAGTCGAATCCGGATCACCTCTCCCTGGGAGGGTCTGTGATGGGCCGCGTGCTGGCGATCGATCCCGGGGAGGTACACCTAGGGGTTGCCCTGTCCGATCCGACCGCAACGATCGCACGCCCGCTGCAGGTCCTGCGGCACAGCTCGCGCCAGCGCGATGTGCAGGCGCTGCTAACTGCCGCTCGCCAGCACGAAGTCGAGCGGATCGTCGTCGGCGTGCCTTACAACCTCGACGGCGAGGTCGGCCCACAGGCCCGCAAAGCTCTGCGCCTGGTGGAGGCGCTGCGCGGGGCCACCGTCCTGCCGGTAGTGACCTGGGACGAATCTGGCTCCTCTCTGGCCGCCGGCCGGCGGCGAGGGGACGATCCGATGGAGCACGCTCGGGCGGCAGCGGTGATCCTGCAGGAGCATCTGGATGCGGCGGCGAAGTAGCTCGATTCCCGGGTGTTTGATCTTCGCCTCGCTCGGGCTGGTGCTGTGCATGATCGGCGTCGCTGCTGCGGCGATTCTCGCCGGTGGCTCGGCTCCCTCGCCCGCGCCAGACCCCAGCCAAGACGGGCCGCCCGGTGCCGAGCGAGCGCTGCTCCAGATCTACCTCACCCTGCGTGCCCCGGCGCTCAATCGGCCGGCCGGCAATCCTGAGACACTGGCCGAGATCACCGTCCTTCCCGGCGAATCGGCCGAGGTCGTCATCCAGCGCCTGGCCGAGGCGGGAATCGTCCAGGACGCGGCGCTGCTGCGTTCGTACCTGCGCTACTACCGCCTCGACACCCGGATCCAGGCCGGACGCTACGCCCTCACGGGTGAGATGTCGATTCCGCAGCTTGCCGAAGCGCTGCAACTGGCGATTGTCCACCAGGCCCGGCTGACGGTCCCGGAGGGATGGCGGCTGGAGCAGATCGCCGATGCGCTCCCGTCTGAGGGCATCGACTTCACCGCCGCCGAGTTCATTCAGGCGGCAAGCCAGGCCGAGAAGCTGGAGGCAGTTCTCGGAATCACAGCTGCCAACACCGAAGGATACTTGTTCCCGGAGACCTACGCCCTGGGAGCCGGCACCTCGGCCGAGGAGCTGGTCGACACGATGCTCTCCACCTTCGAGGAGCGCGTCTCGGCGGAGCTCCGCAGCGGATTCGAGGCTCAGGGATTGTCGCTCCAGCAGGCCGTCACGCTGGCCTCGATCGTCGAGCGCGAGGCGATCGTGCCCGAAGAACAGCCGCTGATCGCCGGAGTCTTCCTCAACCGGCTGCGGATTGGCATGCGCCTGGAAGCCGACCCCACGGTGCAGTACGCTCTCGGCCGCCAGCCGGGTGGAGAGTGGTGGAAGGCGCCCCTTACACTGGCGGATCTCGAACTCGACTCACCCTACAACAGCTACCTGTACTCCGGTGTGCCGCCCGGTCCCATCGCCAACCCGGGCCTGAGCGCGCTGCAAGCGGTCGCTTTCCCCGCTCAGACCGAGTTCCTGTTCTTCCGGGCCGCCTGTGACGGGTCGGGCCGCCATCAGTTCGCCCTCACCTTCGACGAACATCTCGGCAACGCCTGTCCCTGAGCGTCGACCCCGGTATGCAGCACATTGGGATTGGGACCTCTTGAGGAGAACAGCTCATGCCGACGCGTGTGATCGCTCCCTTTGGCTCGTGGGCTTCGCCCGTCTCGGCGGCCAAGGTCGCTTCGGCTGGGACGACCCGCGGCACATTAGAGGAGCTCCACCTATCCGGCGACAGTGCCTACTGGTCCCAGATCCTGCCCGAGCAGGGTGGACGATCTTCGTTGACCCGCTGGACCCCGGCGGCAGGCACGCAGCCGCTGCTGCCCAGCGGATTCAGCGTCCGCACGCGGGTGCACGAGTATGGCGGCGGAGCGTTGGTCATCGGGCGCGGCTTTCTTTGCTTCGTCAACGATCTCGATCAGCGCCTCTACCGCCTCGACCCCGGCCGCCCTCCCCGCCCGATCACGCCTGAGCCGGATGCTCCGGGCTCGTTGCGCTATGCCGACGGCGAGCTCACGACCGACGGTCGCCAGCTCATCGTAGTTCGCGAACGGCATACGGATGGAACTGTGGTCAACGACCTCGCCCTGGTCTCCACTACCGGCGAGGCGCACCCCCGCACGCTGATTGACGGACACGACTTCTACGCCTTTCCCCGCCTGCACCCCGGCGGTCACCTGCTGGCCTGGACGACGTGGGACCTGCCGGACATGCCCTGGCAGGGAAGCCAACTCTGGGTTGCCGGGTTGGACGGCGATGGGAATTTGGGAACCCCGCGCAGGGTCGCCGGCGGAGAAGGAGAATCAATCTTCCAACCCGCCTGGAGCCCAGATGGCAGGCTGCACTTTGTCAGCGACCGGAGCGGATGGTGGAACCTGTACGCCCTTCAGCCGGATGGCACGCCCTCCGCTCTGCTGCCAGTTTCTGCCGACCTCGGCCTGCCCCAGTGGGGGCTCGGCTTCTCGCGCTACGTGTTTTTGCCGGGGGGGGATATCGCCTGCCTGGTCACCGACGACGGGATGGACGGATTGTGCCTGCTTTCGCCGAACCGCGGTCGTCTGGACCGGCTGCCAACCGGCCTCACCTGCTGCTATCCGCCGCAACTGCGTTGGGACGGGCGCAGTCTGTGGATGCTTGGCGGTTCGCCGCAGCTGCCGCAGTCCGTCGTGCGCTTCGATGTGGCGCGGCGCCAGCGGCAGATCGTGCACACCCCGATCGACGTCAACCTCGATGATCGGGATCTCTCCATCCCCGAGCACCACTCCTTCGAGAGCACCGATGGCCGCACGGCGCACGCCTTCTACTACCCTCCTCGCTCAGCTCGATTCCGCGGTCAACGCCAGGAGCGCCCACCGCTGCTCGTCGCCAGCCATGGCGGGCCGACCTCGTCAGCCCACACCTTCTTATCGCTGTGGATTCAGTACTGGACCAGCCGAGGGCTGGCGGTGGTCGACGTCAACTACGGGGGGAGCAGCGGATACGGTCGAAGCTACCGCAACCTGCTGCAAGGGCAATGGGGCGTGATCGACGTCGAGGACTGTGTGCAGGCGGCTGTGGCGTTGGCCAATCAAAGCCGGGCGGATGGCAACCGCCTGCTGATCCGCGGCAGCAGCGCCGGCGGTTTCACCACCCTCTCGGCCCTGGCGTTCTACCGCGTCTTCGCTGCCGCAGCTTCTTACTATGGGGTCGCCGACATCGAACCTCTGGCGCAGACTACCCACAAGTTCGAAGCCGGATACTTCGACTGGCTGATCGGCCCGTATCCCCAGGCCAAGACGCTGTACGCCGCGCGCTCACCCATTCATCACCTGGAGCGCTTCGTCACCCCGGTAATCCTGTTTCAGGGAGAGGAGGACCGCGTCGTCCCGCCGGCGCAGTCTGCCTCCCTGGCGGCGGCCCTGGAGGCGCGCCGCGTCCCGCACGTGCTGCTGACCTTCCCCGGCGAAGGTCACGGGTTCCGCAACGCCGACAACATCCGTGCCTGCTATCAGGCGGAGTTGTCGTTCTACGCGCAAGTGCTGGGCTTCCCGCTCGGCGAGCGGCTCCCGCCCGTCCCGGTTCGACACCTCGAATCTGGGTGACATCCTTCCGCGCCAGAGGCGCGATTCGTCGCTCCGGCCGCCGCCAAGAAGCGTGGTTCTAGTCGTTCCCGAGAGGCGCGCCCGGCACCGTTCGTCGGCCAATGACGAACATCTGTTGCACTGGGGAAACCCTGCACTGCCCCGTAATCCAGCCATCGCCTATCTTAACTAGTGTATATCGCCGTCCCGGCCCGCGCCGGAAGGGCACTGCTTGGAGAACGAGAGGTGCGAGGTATGGCCCGTTATCGTCGGTTCTTCTTCCTCCTCCCCGCCCTGATCCTTTTGGCATCTGTGCTGAGCGCCACATTGCCCTGGACCCATCCTAGCGAGGCCAGCAGCCCACAGGCGCCAGGGATTGCGCAACTCAGCGGGGAATTGCGAATGCTTGCCGCCCCACCGCCGGCTGAAGCCTTCCCGATAGCCGAGCTGGATACCTGCCTGCACTGCCACCTGACCGGCGAGCTGACGAATCTATGGACTCCGCTCACCCGCTGGCTGGTCTTCGGCGCCTTCGGCATGGTGTTTGTCTACGGCGCCGCACGGTCCGCCAGCGCCTGGCGCACGCGAACGCCCTGGAAGCCGCTCTGGCTGCGCGGCGCCGACTGGGTGGACAGCCGCTACCAGGTGAAGGAGCCGATGCTCAAGGTGCTGAAGAAGCCGGTGCCGCTTTTCGCCACCAAGTGGTTCTACTGCCTGGGCGGGATCACCTTCGCCCTGCTGGCGATCCAAGGCGTCACCGGCATCATGCTCGCCGCCTACTACCAGCCCACGCCAGAAGGCGCCTACGCCAGCATCCAGTACATCGAAAACGAGGTCCGCTTTGGATCGAGCATCCGGGCCATCCACCACTGGGCCGCCAATGGCATGGTGGTGATGGTCGTGGCGCACATGCTGCGGGTGTTCATTTCCGGCGCCTACAAGCCTCCGCGGGAGTTGAATTGGGTCAACGGTGTCTTCCTGCTGGTGCTGACCCTCGCCTTCGGCTTCACCGGCTACCTGCTGCCTTGGGACCAGACGGCGTTCTGGGCCAGCACCGTCGGGACAGAGATCGCTGGCGCCGAGCCAGTTGTCGGCCATCTGGCGCTGGTGTTCTTGCGCGGCGGGTGGGACATCGCCGCGGTCACCCTGACCCGATTCTACGCCTTACACATCATGGTGCTGCCGGCCGCCATCATCCTATTCCTGGTGGCCCACTTCTTGATGATCCGGCGGCAGGGCATCGCCCGCCCACTCTAGGCCCAGGGGATCCCCATGACAGAACACACGCACCCTGACGACGAAAAGACAATCCCGTTCTTTCCCGATCACATCACGACGGAAGCCTGGGTGACCGTCGGGCTACTGGTGATCATCGTGCTGATCGGCGTGTGGGCGGCGTTCCAACCGCTGGGCCTCGAGGAGCCGGCGAACGCGATGGACACGCCTCCGCACGTCAAGGCCCACTGGTATTTCCTGTTTCTGCAGGAAATGCTGAAGTACATCCCCAAGGGGATTGGAGTCGTCATCCCCGTCGTGGCGATCGTCATCATGGCCCTTTGGCCATTCATCGACAGCAAGCCCGACAGCAAGCGCGCCCGCATCTATCGGGTTGTGGTGTCGGTCGTGGCGCTGTCGGTGATCGGCATCCTGACGTATCTGGGCGCTACCAGCTAGCGCACGGGGGCAGGCATGGAGAAGGCAATTACGGTTGAGAAGACCAACATCCCCCGCCGCAGCATCCTGCGGCTGTTTACGGGCTTGCTGGGCGTCCTGGGAGCCACCATCCTGATCGGGCCGGTCATCGCTTACTTCTGGCCGGCCAAGCTGGAGGAGATCCCCTCCGAACCGGTCGCCGTCGGCGCACCGGATCTGGTGCCGCCGGGCGGATCGACCACGGTGCGTTTCGGCCGCTACCCGGCGCTGATCGTCAACACCCCGGATGGCCTGCGGGCCTACTCGGCAGTGTGCACACACTTCGCCTGCCTGGTGAAGTGGAACCC
>JBFYRF010000034.1:0-4192 GCA_041302385.1 Anaerolineales bacterium
GAAGGGCCGGTCTCCGATACAGGGGGTCTGGACAGCCAGGACACCGGTGCGCAACCCGGCGGCCGTCGTGACGTCCCCGCTAGGATGCGCAGCCAGGCGGCGAAGGTCGCCGATCTGGGCAGGCGGAGAGCGGCCTATTCCACGTCGGCAGGAAACAACACCGCCTGGCGCAGTGCGTCCCGGATCTCCGCATTCGGGGCGATGATCCACAGCACCTGGTCCGAGGCGCGTTCGGCGAGCATCGCTTCGTCGGCTGCCTCCCAGCGGAACTGCCGGGTGTCTCCCTCGCGGCGGCCGAGGCGTTGGTCGCCATATGCGCGCAGTGCCAGCAGGAACTCCTCGGCATCTGCCATTCGGTCCCAGGACGAGGCCAGAACCAGCGCCGACTCGCCCGTCGAGTCGTTGTGAAAAGCCCGGTAGGTATCGCCACCCCAACCCTCGGCGGCGGCCGCGGCGGTCGCCTCGGGCAGCTCTTCCATCAGCGTCAGGCGCAGATACCATTCACCGAGATTGTTGAGATCGATCTCCCGCCATCCCTCGCCAAGCGCTTCGCCCACATCGGGCAGCGCCACTCGACGCGGCTTGTCGTCCGGATAGCGCTCGGGATGCAGGATCTGCTCGGTCGACAGCGGCAGGTCCTGGTAGGCGGCGTCGACGCCGGCCCAGCGGCCCTCGAGATAGAGCGAGCGCACGAACTCTGACCCCTGGACATAGGGGAAGAGGAAGTCCTGCTTCATGTACTCCGGTGCGCGGTCAAAGACGGGCGACTCGTAGTTGTTATAGAAGTCGACGATCTCGTTGATGTCCTGTTCGGTGGCGTACGTCCGAGCCCACTGTTCTTCGAGCAGAGAGGCATCGCCCTCCACCAGGCTCTGGATGCCTGCACAGCGCTCGGTGTCGGCTTCGCAGTCCTCGTCGGTGAACTTCAGCCCTCCCTGGAAATCGTAGGTCTGGTCTTGCAGCGCGTGGACGAACTCGTGGGCGTAGGTCAGTCGCTCCGGCCCGCCGAAGTCGCCTCCGCCGACGACGAACATACGCTTGACCTCGTCATCATAGTAGCCAGCCACCTGCTCGCTGTACAGCTCAAGGTAGAACTCGATCAGATCGAAGCCTGGTTCGAGCAGACCGAGCAGGGCCAGCACATGGGCATCGTCCTGCGCTTCCTCGGGTGTGTAGTCGCCTAGGAAATCGTCGATCACGCGCTGGCGCAGGTGGTCTGGGCTGAGCAACGTGCGATCGGAGGGCCGATTCGGGTACAGGCCGCGCAGCGTGATGACCTGCTGCTCGATCTCCTCCATCTTGGCCAGAGATTCGGGGCCGAGGGGGAGCTCGGTCTCGGAGCCGGACGAGGGGGTGGCCGCAGCCTGGGCTGGTGTGCCGCTGGGAATCGGCGTGGGGAGCAGGATCGCCGCCCCTGCGGTCCCGGCGGGCGGCGTGGGTTGTGACGACCAGGGGACCAGGCGGGTGATGGTGTTGCAGGCGAGACCGGTGGTCAGGAAAGCGATAGCCAGGATGCTGGATAAGGGCTTGTGCATGCGGCCTCCCGAGAGGCCGAGATTGTAACATCTGGGTATCGCCGATCCGGTAGGCATGCCGGCACGAGGCAGGCGGGCAACAGCCCTTGCGGGACGGATCAACTCTGGAGAAAGGCGATTTCGGTCTGAGGCGTGCTTAGCCACTCCAGCCCGGTATCGGTCACCCGGACATCTTCTTCGATATAGACCGGGCCGTGCCCCTCGAGCTGAACGCCCAGTTCGATGGCAAAGACATTCTCGGTCTCGATTGGGCCGAACGGCGTGCGTCCGTAGCGCTCCCAGCGCGGGCCGAGCACCGTCGAGCCATCGTGTGCGACTCGCCCCAGGTGATGCCCGAAGGCGTGCAGGTACTCGGGGTAGCCGCTTGCCGTGAGCGAATTGCGGGCGGCATGGTCGACCTGCCAGCCGAGCGCGCCCGGCCGCAGGGTCTCCGCCCCGGCCAGCAGCGCCCGGCGCACGGACTGCCATGCCTGACCAACCGGGGGCGGCAGCTGTGTCTCGCCTTCCGCAGGCAGATACCACATGCGCTGCAGGTCGGCACAGAAGCCATCCTGCTTGACGCCGAAGTCGATGTGAACGAGTTGGCCTGGCTGCAGCTTCCGGTCGGACGGCAAGCTGTGGCCGACCTCGGCCTCGGGCCCGAAGTTGACGATCGGGTCGCCCTCCCAATCCCAGGCCGAGCCCAGACCATGCAGCCGCATGGCTTGGTGCAGACGATCGGCCGTCTGCCGCTCGGTGATTCCGGGCCGCAGCTGCGGGGCCAGTTCGCCCAGCAGGCGCTGCGTGGTGGCGATGGCCTGGCGGATGCGCCGCACCTCTTCCTTGGTCTTCTGACCGCGCAGGCTGCCCAGGAATTCCGAAGCCGAGACGATCCGCCCGGCATCCAGGCCGGCTTCCGCCAGGATCTGGTCCAGATGCAGCTTCAGTCCATGCGTCAGCCCGTCGGAGGCCGGATCATCTAGGGAGTAATTGACGGCGATCTTGCGCGGGGCGAGCCTGAGCAGCGCCTGCACCAGCGCCGGGCGAACGGAACGGTCGTAGGGGATCACGCGTGTGAAGGCTTGCAGGTCGCGCGCCGTGCCGGCATCGTAGCGGCCGAGGATGGCAAGGCTCTCGCCGCTGCGATGGATGAGAAAGGCCGACTGCCAGGTGAGCCCAAAGGGGAAGATCAGATCGAGCGCCGGATCGCGCGTCAGGCTGGTCTCCTGCGCAAAGGTCAGCCACAGATCCAGGTCGTAGCGCTGAAGCAGACGCGTGGCCTGCTCCAATTTGGGACGCACGAGTTCGGCAGCGGAGCCAGTCATCGCGGGAACCAGGTCGGAGTGTATCACGCTACAACCGGCCTCACAGCCCGCGGATCAGCCCTCCGGGCTGACAGGTGCGGCAGAAGTTGGTGACCCGCTGGTTGGCGGTGATGGCGGAGATGCTGCCGCCGCAGCGCGGGCAGCGCTCCCCCTCCCGCATGTGCACGGCGAAGAAGCCGCGCGGCTTGAGATGGATCTCGTCCCCCATCTCCTGGCGCACCTGCTGGATAGCGCCCCGCAGCACCTGCTGCATCGCCTGATAGAGCGAGTCGATCTCGTCGGAAGAGAGCGTGGTTCGCTTGCGGTAGGGGTGCAGGCGCGCCTGCCACAGGATCTCGTCGGCGTAGGCATTGCCGATGCCAGCGACGAAATTGGCCCGCGTCAGAATGCCCTTGATCTCCCCGCGCAAAGGGTGGAGCCGCTGGCGGAATTCGTCCAGCGTGATCGCCAGCGCCTCAGGGCCCATCTCGGAGAAGGTGGGAATCTGCGCCGGGCTGTGGGTCAGGTAGATCTGTCCCATGCGCTTGCTGTCGATGTAGCGCAGCACGTGGGCCAGACCGTCAAAGTGATACGTCAGGTGCACGGGGCCGGCCTTGGGCGCATCCGGCGGGCACAGCTGCAGACGGCCGGTCAGCTTGGGGTTGATGGCCATCACTATCGGCGACTCCGCGGCACGGCGGGGGGAGAGGTGAAACAGCAGATACTTGCCGCGCCGCTCCACGGCGTCGACGCGCCGGCCGGTGAGCTGTGCGGAGATGCCCTCGCCCGTCAGATCGCGCACCACGATTGGGCCGCCCCTGGGGGCGATTTCTACCCGAACCAAGGTCCGCCCGGCCAGATGGCGGGAGAGGACGTCCTTGACGGCCTCCAGTTCGGGGAGCTCCGGCATTCTGAGCCTGTGGAGAACGCCGGCGATTATACCGGCCGGAAGGCGGCGTCGAAATCACCGTTGGCCGGCTCGTTGACGTCAATGGCAAGGATGCGGTTGCCGCGTGGAGCCGGGGTGGTCGACGGGGCGGATTCGGGTGGATCGGCAGCGGGAGGCGCTTCGCACGCAATTGCGCCCAGCCCGAGCGCGAGGAGCACGAATCCGAGGAAACGGAGGGAGGGCCTGACGCCGCTCACCACAGTGGGGCCTCCCAGATCGGTCGCGGCTCGGGAATGCGAAGAGGCTGCAGGAGGAGCGCCCAGGCGATGGCCGTAATCGCCGTCAAGCCGAAGTTGAGTGCGACGACGAGTGGAAAGCGGAACCACCTCCGGCTTCGGCCCTCAGCCAGCATGCCCGGCGGCCAGAGCAGTACGGCCAGCCCCATGGCTGACCCGTACACCACGAAGACGTACAGCCAGAGCACG
>JBFYRF010000119.1:0-2828 GCA_041302385.1 Anaerolineales bacterium
AACTCGTGAATCCGAACCAGGTTGGTTGTCTTGCCGCTCAGGGGCGGTCCGTAGTAGACAACCTTCAGGTTCATTTCCCGGCGAGACAGGTTGATGTGCACGTCTGCCGCCCACCCCGGTCTATGCCCTCCCGGCTCAGGGAGGATGCAAGGCTTGGGCCATAGCCCCCGCCTGACGAACCGACTCTTCTGTTAAGAGATTACCACAGGAGTAGTAGTCCGGTACCTTACACTGAGATTGCAGAGACTCCCGGCCTCTCCCTGCGGCCTATCGCGCCAGCATGCCTTCGACCCATCAACCGACTCTCAACGCCCGGTCTGGCCGACCGCCGTGGGTCGGGTTGTCACCGGCCTGGGGCCACGCCTGCGGAGGAAGTCCCCGGGACTACCTGCAGGGGCTGATCGTCCGGACCTTCAATCCTGGGCGAACCACGCCGCCCGGCGGAATGCCCGGCGGCTGGGAGCCAGCGGGGAGTGCCCGACCGTGGCGGGTGCCAGCCTGGGGATCTGCACGGATGGTCATGCCCGGGCAGCGAAGCGGGGGTGCCGGCCGGGGATGTCGGCGCATTTCGGACAGGACTTGGCCCGGGGCGAGGGGCCTCCAGCTAGCTGTCCGGGGTGGGAACGAGATCAAGGGCGGGCACGAAGTTGGTGTTGCCCGCCACACTCACCGCTCCGCCGTAAACCCAGCCATCCAGGCCCCCGCCGATCCTGCGGATCTGCCACCAGGTCCCGGCCGAGGTCTCGGAGGAGAAGTTGTTGTACTGACCGAGGATTTCGGCCGTTTGGCCCTGCAGGATGAAGTCGACGTGGGGATGAGCATCATCCGGGCCGGAGCGGACATAGGCGTTAAACAGTGCCGTAACAATCGGAGTTTCCGGCGTCTCCGTGGCGGCCAGGGTGGCCGTGGCCGTCGGCGGCTCCGGCGTTGCCGTCCATGCTGGGCGGGTGGAAGTAGGCGTGACCGCCGAGCGCGTCAGTTCGGCGATGGCTTCGGCAGTGGCAATTACCTGCTCCGGCGAGGGGGTCGACGTGCCAGAACTCGCCCCACCCCGGCACGCTGCCAAACCTCCGATGATCACGACCATTGTGGCTATGCGCTTTGCAGCATGCATCCTGCCATCCCTTAGCCTGCTTGAGGCGCCGCCCTTGCGGACGGGCGCGGCCAAGTATACCTCCCGGCGGGTCAGGCAGGCAGCACCCGCTGGCTGGTACAACAGTCATCTGAGGGGAACGCGCCCCAGCCGGTATGATGACGGTATGCAGCCCATGCGGGATGAGCCCGCCGTGCAAACTCAGCGGGCGGAGTCTCGGCCCCCCAGCGCAGCGCTCAAGCGGAACGGGAAGCCGGATCCGGCCGAGGAGTTGGAGAACGCCCGCCAGCGCCTGGACCTGGCGCGCCGCCGCTTCTATTCGGCGGCGGTCGCTTTCTGCGACGGCTCGATCAGCGAAGGGCAATTGCGCGCGGTGCGCGAGCTGCTGCGGGAGCAGGAAGACCGCCTGGGCAAACTGGGCGAGACCGGCCCTTTGCATGCCGCGCCGTTCGTTGAACCGGTCGAAGCTGAGATTGCGCCGGCCGAATCCGCCCTGCCCACACCCGAACCGGAGCCGGAAGCCAGCCCTGCCCCGATCCCCATCACCCTCGACCCCGCCGAAGATCTGACGCAGATGCTCACTGCGCTCGACCAGAAGATTGCCCGGCTCGAGCAGGATCTGCAGCAAGGTCGGATCAACGCATCCCAGTATCGCGCCATCCACCGCCATTACGTCGAGCAACGAGAGGTCGCCCTGCGCTTGCGTCAGGCGTATCCGGAGAGCGACCGCTGGCGCGTTGTGCTGGAGGAGGGGAAGACCACCTTCCTGATGCAGCTCAACGAGGCGGTCTGCCTGGGCTTCGCGCTGTACGACATGTCGACCCGCGAGCGTCTCTTCGTCGAGGGCAGACTGCCGCCTGCCGCCGAAGAAGCGATGGCGCTGCTGCGAACCTTTGGGCCGATTGGCACCGAGGCCTCTGCCGGCCGGATGTTAGCCACGCAGGCCGAAGACGGCTCGGCGCTACTGCTGATCCCGGGGATGTTCACCGCGGCCCTGGTCGTGTTCTCGCAGCAGCCGCCGAGTTGGCAGGTGCGCGCCTTGCGTGAAGTCCATCGCAACTTCGAGACCGCCAACCGCACGCCGCTTACCCGCGGCGATCGCGGCTCGCTCATCTTCCCCGACCTGACCCGCTTCGTTCGCGAGTAGGGCGCCGCTGGGCCCCTCGCCCCATCGTCCGATCTGGCGCCTAGCCACCCACCACCGCTTGCACCCACCACGCCTGTCCCCTCCGGAGGCGCACGCTGAGGAAGTGTTTCCCCCGCCTACTGCATGCCAGGTCTTGCATCCTAGCGGCAGCTTCCCCTCCTGGCGGCCAGGCCCAATGTCCCCCCTCACCCCTTCCCGCTCCCCCAACTGGGGGAGCGGGCGCCTGGGGAGTGCCTCCCCCGAACCCCCGGATGCGCTTCGTGTTGCCAAAGTGCCGCGTTCGCGCTTTCGTTGCGAAGGATGGCTCGGCACGGTTGCGGCGGTTCGGGCCTGCGGAGTGTGAGGTCAGTATCAACCGCCGCTTGCATAGGTGGGGGGGAAGGGGGTCCAGGGGGCCTGGGGGGAGGAGGGAATGCACTTCCCTTCCCACGGCCCCCTGGAGAAACCCGCCTGGCGCGCGATTGTTCATCCCTTCGGCTGATCCGTCGCGCGGATGTCCGACGCACTGCGTCAGTCCTCGAGATGTGCACGGGCTTGGGCTGTGCAGGATCCCTCGGCACCCACGCGGCGTTTCGGGCCTGCGGATTG
>JBFYRF010000082.1:0-18556 GCA_041302385.1 Anaerolineales bacterium
CGGGCGGATCGACCACGGTGCGTTTCGGCCGCTACCCGGCGCTGATCGTCAACACCCCGGATGGCCTGCGGGCCTACTCGGCAGTGTGCACACACTTCGCCTGCCTGGTGAAGTGGAACCCCGACTCGGGGATGATCGAGTGCCCGTGCCATGCCGGCTACTTCAACGTCTCCGATGGGTCGGTCATTTCGGGACCGCCGCCCGAACCGCTGCTGCGCTTGAACGTCTACGTTGCGGACAACATTCTGTACGTCGCAGGTGAGGCATGACCGCCGAGGCGCTACCCACCCCCGCCGCTTCCCTCGCCTCCCGTGGGATACGCCGCCGCCAGCTCGGGGATTTCATGCGGCATGTTGTCCTGCAGGACCGCGTGCTGAAGCGCGCCTACCCGGGCATCATGCACACGTTGATCTTCGTCGGGATGACGATCCAGGTACTGGGGACCATCGTCAACCTGCTGCAGTATCCGCTGTTCGTACCCTTCACCATCGACTTCTTCCCGCGCGGCGCTGCCTATCTGGGTTTTGAACTGGTCATGGACCTGGCCGGGGTGGCGATCATCCTTGGCGTGCTGATGGCTGCCTTCCGCCGTCTCGTGCTGCGCCCCAGCTACCTGATATCCCATTGGGACGACTGGGCGGCACTCAGTCTGCTGTTGCTCATCTCTGTGCTCGGCTTCCTCTCCGAAGGCATCCGCCTGATGAGCGCCGACCCGACCTGGAGCGCCTACTCCCCGGTGGGCGCGGCAACCGCCGCCGCCCTGCAGGGAATGGCGTTGACCCCTTCCGGACTGAACACACTCCATCAGGTCGTGTTCTGGGGTCACGTCGTCACCAGCCTGGCATTGGTCGCCTTGATCCCCTTCACCAAGATGCGCCACATATTCACCGGTCCGCTCAACATCGTGTTTCGGCCGCGGCTGAACTCCGGTGAGCTTTCGACGGTCGAGAACATCGAGGAGACCGAACTGCTGGGGGCCGGCAAGGTCGCTGAGTTCTCTTCGCAAGCGCTGCTATCCTTCGATGCGTGCGTGCAGTGCGGCCGCTGCGAATCGGTCTGCCCGGCGACAATCAGCGGGATGCCGTTCTCACCCCGGGTTATCCTCGACGGCTTGGCCGGCACGCTGCGCGCCGATCTGGTATCGTCCAACGGCCATCCGCCGGCGACCCTGGTTGGCGGGACCTTCCCCAAGGAAACCGCCTGGCTCTGCACAACCTGTGGCGCCTGTCTGCATGCGTGCCCGCTGTTGGTCGACCCGGTCACGCCGATTGTCGACATGCGTCGCTACGTCACAATGACCACTGGCGAGGTTCCCGGCTCTGTTGGCGAGGCGCTCACCCAAATGGAACGCCGGGGCAACCCTTGGGGCCTACCCAAAGAGAATCATGCCCCGTGGGCCAGGGAGCTTGGGGTGCGCGTGCTTCAGCCCGGCGACACCACGGACGTGCTGCTCTTCATTGGCTGCGCCTACGGCTACGATGCCCGCAGCCAGAAGGCGGGGCGTGACCTCGCCCTGCTGTTGCAGAAGGCGGGCGTCGATTTCGCCATCCTTGGATCGGCCGAGGTCTGCTGCGGAGAGACCGCCCGCCGTCTCGGCCATGAGTATCTCTTCCAGACAATGGCCAAGGAGAACATCGAGACGCTGCGCGGCGTCCGGTTCAAGCGCATCCTCACCGCTTGCGCCCACTGCTACAACACCCTGCGCAACGAGTACGCCCACTTTGGCGGCGATTTCTCCGTTGTCCATCACACCGAGTTCCTGGCCGAACTGATCGGCCAGGGCAAGCTGCAGCCGGGACAGGACTCCGGCGACACGACTTACACCTTCCACGATTCCTGCTACCTGGGTCGCTACAACGGGATCTACCAGCAGCCGCGCCAGGTACTGGACAGCGTCGCCGGCCTCAAGGCAGTCGAGATGCCGCGGCGCAAGGAGAACGGGTTCTGCTGCGGCGGCGGAGGCGGGCAGATGTGGATGGAGACCGATCCCAATACCCGCATCAACCACCGCAGGCTGGACGAGGCCGTCGGCCAGGCTGGCGCGGAGGTCGTCGTGACGGCTTGCCCATACTGCCTGATCATGATGGACGACGCCATTCGCTCCAAGGGCATGACGGACACCGTAGGCGTCGTTGACCTGGCCGAAGTCATTAAGGACCACACCCTCGGATAGCTCGGCGAGGCTGCTCTGGGGAGGGGTGAACATGGCCACACGCAGGCTGATGATGGTCGATAGTCACGGCCCGCTGCCGGCGATTCGCCTGCTGCTGGCAAGTTTGTGGACCCATTGCCAGCTCAGCGCCATGCTCATCCCAACCTGGACGCGGAGCGGACGGTCGATGAAGGCGACGCTGCTGACTTCGCCGGAGTCACTGCTGTCTGCCGATCCGTTCGCGCCGGTGATGCCGATGAACGCCGCCAGCGAGGCGGCCCTCGTGCTCGGCCGCCGGCCATCCGGCGCGATCTGCCTGGTCCTTCGGCCGTGCGAGCTGCGCAGCCTGCACGAGCTGGCCAGGCGCCAGGACCTGCCGCTGGACCACACGATCCTGGTCAGCAGCGACTGCCTGGCGGTCCTCCCGCAAGAAGACTTCGATTGGCGTCAGGCCAGCCACCCGGACCCCGACCGGATCACCAAGAACGCACTTCATTTCGCCGCGCAGGGCGGCATCCTTCCCAGCCGCCTGCGGCCGAGCTGCCAGCTGTGCGATCAGCCTTACCCGGAGGACGCCGATCTGCACATCCAGGTCTTCGGCCTGGAGACCACCAAGCAAGTGATGCTGGAAGTGCGCGACGAGGCTCTGCTCGCTGCCTTCCAGGCCGATGGCCTGGAGCTCCATTTGGTATCGCCCGAGATCGAGGAGCGCCGTGATCGGGTGCTGGAACGGTTGGTCTCGTGGCGTCGCCAGGTTCGCGCCTATGCCGAATCGCACCTCACGCCAGATCAGGCCAGCCTGGTCAGCTTGATTGACCACCTGCAAGTCTGTGAAGCGTGCCGCCAAAGGCTGGGTGGGTACTGCCCACTATTCGCTCAGGCCTGGCAGGGTCCTGAGGCAATGGGCTTGCAGGATCGGGTCGAATCGTGGCTGGTGGCGTGCGGCGGCTGCGGGATGTGCGACTACACCTGCCCGGCCGGCTACCCGCTGTTCACCGTCATCGGATCCCTGACCCACCGACTGACAGAGCCACCTCACTAGTGGGCGCTGCCTCGGCGTGCACGCCAGCCCGTAACCCATGCTCGGGGAAGCCAACATATCAATCGCCCTGATCGGGCTCTTCCTGGCGCTGCATGGGGTCGTCCACCTGCTCTACTTCGGTCAGAGCGCCCGACTCTCATCGAGCTGCAAGCAGGCATGGTTTGGCCCCGCGACTCGTGGGCGTTCGCCAGGCTGCTCGGGGAGCGCCGGAGGCGAACGCTCGCCGGAGCACTTTGCATACTGGCCGCCGCGGGTTTTTCGCTGGGAGCTGCAGGCTTGATCCCGTTGCAGCCCTGGACACTCCCTGTCAGCATCGCCTCGGCAATGGTCTCCGCGTCCCTCTTCGTTCTTTTCTGCGACGGTCGCCTGCGGCACCTCGACCACCAGGGAGGCGTTGGCGTGCTCATCGACCTTGCGATCGTCGCCGCGCCGCTGCTCCTTCGTTGAACTTGCTCTGCTGGATGAGATGACCCAAGGGCGCGATGCCCGGCGTCAGCCCCACAGTTGGGGCCGGTCCAGACGGCGGTTCGTCGCGCGTCAGATTCTTGTCGACCCGGGAACCCGGCCAGGAGCAGCGGCATGCCGGAGGCGGCGAGCGGCGTGGGCCGCATGAATGTCGGATTGGAGGCTTGGGGAGGGCGTTGGGCAGCCCCGTCGCCGTTGTGGTTTCCCGCAGACGGGAGGGGTCTTGCGAGTCGCAGCGTTGCGCCGCAAGCCTGGAGGCCCGTCGTGCCGGCGAGGGGTTGCGCCTGCTAGCAGATCACACCGTGCTGTCCAACGACGGCAGCAGGTACCGTCCCCCCCTTCAGACCCAACCGGTCACCCTCTTCCAGCGTGACCGCACGTTCCATCCCGGGCAGGACGGAATCGATCCCTCGGGCACGATCAGGATCTTGTCCTATGCATGGGAATCGGCTGCACACCGGTCGCCCGGTTGATTGCCCCAAGTGGTGCCGTCCAGCTGCAGGCTGGAGAGCTGGCGCATCCATGCTGCCCGATCAATCGGCCGCGCGCCGAGCCAACGCACCCAGTTGACTGGCTCCCCGGCGCCCGATGCCACCTAGGGCCCGACCTTCCCATACGAGTGCGGCAGGGGTGGCACCGGTCGGCGTGAGAAGGTGCAGGCCTGCAGCATGCGCCGGATAGCATCGTCGCGCCGGGCAGGGTCATTGGCGTGGATCGAGAACAATGGCTGGCCCACGGTCACCGCATCACCTACCTTGATGTGCAGGACAATGCCGACGGCGTGATCGATCTGTTCCCCTTTCATCCGGCGCCCGGCGCCCAGGTCTACCGCGGTCAACCCGACCTCGCCCGCGTGCACGCCGCGCACGTAGCCCGGCTGCTTGGCGCCGATGGTCTCAATCCAGCGCGCCGCCGGTAACCGCTCCGGGCGATCAACATAGTCGACCTCCCCGCCTTGCGCCTGCACCAGGCGCCGGAGCATCTCCAGCCCGCTGCGTTCGTCGATTGCCAGCTGGAGTGCTCGCTTGCCGGCGCGCAGATTGCTGGCCTTGCCCGCCAGCACAAGCATGTTCGCCCCCACCTCGAGGCAGTGAGCGGTGAAATCAGCCGGTCCCGCGCCGTGCAGGGTGTCGATCGCTTCCTTGACCTCCAGCGCGTTTCCGACGGCAAAGCCGAGGGGCTGGTTCATGTCAGAGAGCAGCGCCACCACCCGCCGGCCGGCTTTACGGCCGATCTCGACCATCGCTCGAGCCAGCTTGCGCGCCTCGGCCTCGCTCTGCATGAACGCTCCGCTGCCGACCTTGACGTCGAGCACGATCGCCTGCGCTCCAGCGGCGATCTTCTTGCTCATCACCGAAGAGGCGATCAGGGGGATGGAGGGGACGGTGCCTGTGACATCCCGCAGGGCGTACAGGGCGCCGTCCGCGGGTGCGAAGTCCCCCGTCTGACCGCTCAGCACGATCCCGACTCGCCGCAACTGGTCGATGAACTCCTGGACCGTGAGGGACACGCGGTAGCCGGGGATGCTCTCCAGCTTGTCCAGCGTGCCGCCGGAGAAGCCCAATCCACGGCCAGACATCTTGCCGACCGGCACGCCACACGCGGCCACCAGCGGCTCGACGACCAGCGTCGTCTTGTCCCCCACCCCTCCGGTAGAGTGTTTGTCCACAGAAAGGGGAACCACCGATCGCAGGTCGAGCACCTCGCCGGAATCTGCCAGGGCCTCGGTCAGATGCCAGGTTTCGTCAGCGTTCATTCCACGCCAGAGGACCGCCATGGCCCAGGCAGAGACCTGGTAGTCGGGGATCTCGCCGCCGGCGAAGCCCTCGACGAAGAAACGGATCTCCTCCCGGGTCAGCACCCCGCCATCCCGCTTCTTGACGATGACATCCAGTGCCTGCATGCGGCACCTCCACGAGGATTATACCGGCGCGGCCAACCGGGACATTCCTGCCGGCGCCCATTGTGCCGCCCTTGCGCGACCTGCCCCGGCGCGGCCAGCCCCTGCGCCGGCAGGAGGCCGGGTGCAGGAGACCAGGCGAAAGCCGCCCTCGCCGATTGCGGCGCCCGCCGGACGGTCAGCACCCCCTCATCCGGTGTATCGGTCCCCATGCGCAGGCAGAGTCCAGGCGAAAGCTGCCCTGCCGTCGGCGGTGACTGCGTGCCGGCGCGTCTCTCCTGGATCCGCGCAGGCGCGGGGATGACGCACACGCCCACTCCCTTCCGTGCTCGTTCGGAGAATCCGCAGTGGATACCTGCGTCGCCGTCGACGGCGCATCGCAGTTCGGAGGGTGATGAGGCCGCTCTGGCGTGCGGCGTCGACGACACGCGCCTCCCTGGGCTGTTGCTATAATGGCCTGAACCCCAGGCGAGGCAGGTCATGCAGGCGGATTGGATTCTGGCGCACGCCACAGTGATCACCATGGACGCGGCGTCGGCCGTGCTCCCCGACGGGGCGGTCGCGGTGCAGGGGGACAGGCTGCTGGCGGTAGGCACAAGCGCCGAAGTCCTGCGCCAGTACACCGCACCCAATGTGCTGGACTGCAGTGGGCGGGTGGTGCTGCCGGGCCTGGTCAACGCCCACACCCACGTGCCGATGACGCTGCTACGCGGCCTGGCGGACGACCTCCGCCTGGACGTGTGGCTGCTGGGGTACATGATGCCGGTCGAGCGCGAGTTCGTCTCGCCCGACTTCTGCCGCCTGGGTGCGCTGCTGGCATGCGCCGAGATGATCCGCGGCGGCATCACTTGCTTCGCCGACATGTACTACTACGAGGAAGCGGTAGCTCAGGCGACGGTGGACGCCGGAATGCGGGCCGTGTGCTCGCAGACCGTGCTCAAGTTCCCTTCGCCGGATGCTGCCTCCTACGAGGACAGCCTGGCCATGGCGCGCGAGTTCATCAGCGCCTGGCGCGGCCACCCGCTGATCACGCCATCGGTGGCGCCGCACGCCCCTTACACAACCACCCCCGAGATCCTGCGGGCGTGCACGCAACTGGCAATCGAATTCGATGTGCCCTTGCACACCCACCTGGCCGAAACCGCTCAGGAAGTGGACGATTGCCGCGCCGCCAACGGGATGCCGGTCATCCCCTGGGTGAAGAAGCAGTCGCTGCTCGAGGCGAAGCTGCTGGCGGCCCATTGCGTGCATGTCGACGAGGGGGAGATCCATACGCTGAAGCGGGCGAACGCCGGGATCGCTCACAACCCGTCCAGCAACCTCAAGCTGGCGTCCGGCTTCGCCCCGGTGACCCAGATGCTGGCGGAAGGCCTGCCGGTGGGAGTCGGCACGGACGGCCCGGCCTCGAACAACGACCTCGACATGTTCGAGGAGATGCGGCTGGCGTCCTTCATTGCCAAGGCGACAACCGGCAACCCCACTGCCCTGCCGGCCACCCAGACGCTGGCCATGGCCACCCGCATGGGAGCCCAGGCGCTTCACCTGGGGGACGTGACGGGCTCGCTCGAAGCTGGCAAGCGCGCCGACCTGATCCTGATGGACCTGCGCGACGTGCACACCTCCCCGGCCTTCAACCGCGAACCGGAGGCGGCAATCTCGCGCCTGGTCTATTCGGCGCGCGCCACGGACGTAACCGATGTGATGGTCAATGGCCGTTGGCTGATGCGCGAGCGGAAGCTGCTCACCCTCGATGTCGAACCGCTGCTGCAGGCCGCCGCCGATTACGCCCGACGGATCGACATCTTCCTGATGGGGCGCGAGGGATCGCTTCACTCCCGCCTGGTCGCCATCGGCGGCGCCGAGCAGGAAGAGAGCTACGAAGTCCAGATCAAGCTGCACCTGGAGGATCCGGAGCCGATCCTGA
Organism: Anaerolineales bacterium; assembly: GCA_041302385.1. GTDB lineage: Bacteria > Chloroflexota > Anaerolineae > Anaerolineales > E44-bin32 > PFL42. Next base: position 7,484 of record JBFYRF010000082.1, read on the forward strand.
CGGCGCTGCCCTACAGCGGGCTCGAGATCCTGCGCCACGCCCATTATCGCGAGTACGACACCTACTTCTCCTTCAGCGATCCCAGTCAGGGGCGGCTGCGGCACCGGGAAGACGAGTTCGTCGACGACGAGGGCCAGGTCTACAGCGTGCGCTACCGGCTCACACTCACCGGGCCGGCTGCCGAGCGGCGTTTCCCGAATTCCGCCCTGCTCTCGCGCTCGCGCTTCATCGCTCCGGCAACGCACAGCCTGCGGTTCTATCGTGAATACTTCAAGCCGGAGAAGGAATCGGAGGTCTCGAAGGATCGCCAGCGGTGGAAAGTGCGCTTTGAGGACGAGGAATTCTTCATCAACATCGACCGCATGCTGAAGCCCAGCATCCCGGGGGCATTCCTGGAGATCAAGAGCCGCACCTGGTCACGGCGCGACGCAGAGGAAAAGGCGCTCAAGCTCAGCGCGCTGCTGCAGTCGCTTGGCGTGCGGGACGCCCGTCCGGTCGAACAGGACTACGCAGAGATGGCCGAAGGTTGACCTCGCCGCGCCACGGCCAGAATCGCAAGCGCCCCGACCCAAGGCCGGGGCGCTTCTGGGTTGGCTAGGTTGAGGATCTATACAATCGTGACGTTGGCTGCCTGCGGACCCTTCTGGCCTTGCTCGATTGTGAACTCGACCTTCTGGCCCTGCTCCAGGCTGCGGAAGCCCTCGGCCTGGATGGAGGAGAAGTGGACAAAAACGTCCGGGCCGCCTTCACGCTCAATGAAGCCGTAGCCCTTGCCGCTGTTGAACCACTTGACCGTCCCGACGATTCTTTCTGACATTGCATGCCTCCTTTACGGCATCCGTCTGTTCGTTAGGTGCTTGTCTCGTTCGTCGGCGATCGGTTGCGGCGTGAGCCTTGCAGGATCCATCCGGCCCAGGCTGCGTTCGCCTGGGCCGCGCCTTGCGACTTCCGGACTGAACTGACCAGCCACCTACAGGCGGAATCCTATCACCTTGTCAAGGGCATGTCTAGCGAAAGCGGCTGTCGAATCTGCGCCTGAGCCTAAGGTTGTGACGTCTCGAACGATCCCCCGGTCCGCCCAGTGACTCGCTGCAAGTGAATCCATCGGCGAAAGCGCCGCTTCGGCATGACACTGCAGACGGGTTGACCTGGCCAAGGCGGCTGTCTTTTCGAGCGCCCGCCCCACAGCGAAGCGGATGGGAAGCGAGGGATCCAGCCTACCTCCCCATGTAATTTCCTGACCGTCCTTACGACGACTCCGTCAGGCGCCGCCGCCTGCACCAGGCTCGTCGGGGGCCGACTCGCGGTCAAGCGCCTGGCGCCAGGCGAACAGTTTGTTGAGCGCCTCCAACGGCGTCATCGACGAGACGTCGAGTTCTCGAAGCTCCTGGCGGATCGGATCGGGCTCGTGAAACAGGGGCAGCTGCCGGCCGGCAGACGGGCCGGCGCCGGATTCGCGCTGCTGAGCGGATTCGCTCTCCAGCTGGGCCAGGATCTCCTGGGCGCGGTTGATCACCGGCCGCGGCAGCCCGGCCAGCTCGGCCACGTGGATCCCGTACGACCGATCGGCTCCCCCCGGAAGGATGCGGTGCAAGAACACCACCTGACCGCCCTCCTCTGCCACGGCGATGTTGTAGTTGCGCACGCCGGGGAGCATCTCCGCCAGCCGCGTCAGCTCATGAAAGTGCGTGGCAAACAGCGTGCGCGCTCGCAGCCGCGGATGGTTGTGCAGGTATTCGAGCACCGCCCAGGCGATCGACATCCCGTCATAGGTGCTCGTCCCCCTGCCGATTTCATCCAGGATCACCAGGCTGCGCGGCGTGGCGTGGTGCAGGATGTTGGCGGTCTCCACCATCTCGACCATGAACGTCGATTGGCCAGCGTGGATCTCGTCCTGTGCCCCGATGCGGGTGAAGATGCGGTCGGTGATGCCCAGGCTCGCCGCCCGCGCCGGCACGTAGCTGCCGACCTGCGCCATCAGCACGATCAGCGCCACCTGGCGCAGGTAGGTGCTTTTCCCGGCCATGTTCGGCCCGGTGATCACACGCAGCCGCTCACCCGGCTCGAAGCAGCAGTCGTTGGGCACAAAACGCTGCGGTCCAAGCCCCTGCTCGACGACCGGATGGCGCCCCTCGCGAATGCTGATCCCCTCGGGGACAAAGACCGGCCGAATAAAGTCGTTGCGGCTGGCGGTCTCGGCCAGGGCCGCCGTCACGTCCAGCCGGCCCAGGGCGCGCGCCGTCCGCAGCAGCCGATCGGCGGCCTCCCCGATCGTTGTGCAGATCTCGCCGAACAGCGCCGACTCGGTCTCGCGAATGCGCTCCTCGGCCGTCAGCACCACGGTCTCGTATTCCTTCATCTCTGGGGTGATGTAACGCTCTCCGTTGACCAGCGTCTGCTTGCGGATGTACTCCGGCGGCACCGCCCCAGCGTTGGCTTTGCTGACCTCGAGGTAGTAGCCGAACACCTTGTTGTAGCCCACCTTCAGGCTCTTGATCCCTGAGCGTTGGCGCTCAACCGCCTCCAGGTTCGAGATCCACTCCCGGGCGTCCCGCGATGAGCCGACGATGGCATCCAACTTCTCCGAGAACCCGCACCGGATGATGCCGGAGTGGGCCAACGTCGCTGGGGGCTCTTCGGACAGGGCGCGCTCGAGCAGGTCCCGCAGGTCCTGACACGGATCGATGGCGCCGGCCAGCCGCGCCAGGGGACCTTCGCCCTGCCCGGCTACGACCTGCTGTACGTCGGGCAGACGGCGGAGCACGGATCGCAGGCCGACCAGGTCGCGCGGCCCGGCCAGGCCAGAGGCGGCGCGGTTGGCCAGGCGCTCGACGTCCGGGAACGAAGCCAGCGCTGCACGGCACTCTGCCCTCAGCACCCCGTCTTCCACGAAGGCCTGGACCTGGTCGAGGCGGGCCTCGATGCGTTGCACGTCCAGCAGCGGTCGAGAGATCCAGCTCTGCAGCCTGCGGCGGCCCATCGGGGTCAGCGTGGTGTCCAGCACGCCCAGCAGCGAGCCCTTCACGCTTCCGCTGCGCAGCGTCTCGGTCAGTTCCAGATTGCGGCGGGTGGCGGCGTCCAGCGTCATGAATTCGTCGAGCGCGTACGTCGACAGCGCCGCCAACAGGCGCAGCGCAGCCGGTTGCGTCGATCGCAGGTAGCCCACGATCGCTCCGGCCGCCCTGGCCGCGACGGGCATCTCGGCAAGGCCGAATCCTTCCAAGGAGGAGGCCCGCAGCTGTTCACGCAACAGGTCGGCGGTCCGCTGGGCTTCAAAGTGCCAGTCCGGCAGGCGGGTGACCTGGCCGGGCGCGCCGTCCGGCAGGCCGAGCGACTCGGGCGCCAGCACTTCGGCGGGGCATAAGCGGGTGAGCTCGATGCGAATGGCGGCGGCTGCATCGGCGGCCTGCAGCTGCGTGGCGGCGAACTCGCCGGTGGTGATATCCGTGTAGGCGATCCCCAGGCGGTCGCCGTCAGCCAGCACCGCCGCCAGGTAGTTGTTGGCGTCGCCGGGCAGCAAGCCGGGCTCGACCAGCGTCCCCGGCGTGACCACCCGCACAACCTCGCGCGGAAACAGCCCGCGCACGGCGCTGCCGCCGACCTGATCACAGATCGCCACCCGGTGGCCCTTCTCAATCAACCGCCCCAGGTAGGTCTCCAGCGCATGATGCGGGATGCCAGCCATCGGGACGCGCATGTTCTTGGCCACGTTGCGCGAAGTGAGAACGATGTCCAACTCGGACGCCACCACTTCAGCGTCCTGGTCGAAGGTCTCGTAGAAGTCACCCAGCCGAAAGAACACGATGGCATCTGGATGCTGACGTTTCACATCCAGGTATTGCTGGCGAACAGGGCTGAGATCCTGGGTCATGGGGACTGCATTCTACGGCGCACAGGTTCAATCGGCAAGCGCACATGTTATACTCGATGCATGCTGCCTGTCGTGGCCGTTGATCTGGGTGGAACGAACATCCGGGCCGCGCTGTTCCCTTCTGACCAACCCAAGCCAGCCCACAGCCAACGCGCGCTCACCCGCGCCGAGGAAGGACCGGAAGCGGTTGTCCGGCGGGTAATCGAGTCCATCGAAGCCCTGCATCCGGAGTCTGACTCGGGCCTGCGCATGGGTATTGCCGCGCCAGGCCCGCTCGATCCAGCGCAAGGCATCGTCTTCGGCGCCCCGAACCTGCCGGGGTGGGACCGCGTCCCGCTGCGTGACCAGCTGGCAAGCCACTTCGGCTGCCCGGTCGCACTGGGCAACGACTGCAACCTGGCCGCACTCGCCGAGTGGCGCCACGGCGCCGGGCAGGGTGTGCACCACCTGGTCTACCTTGCGATCGGCACTGGCATCGGCGGCGGCGCGATCGTGAACGGCCAGCTCCTGCTGGGCGCTCACGGCCTGGCGGCGGAGTTCGGCCATATGCTGGTCGACCCCAGCGCACCGATATGTGGCTGTGGACAACCGGGTCATCTGGAGTCGCTGGCCTCGGGTCCAGCCATTGGGCGACGGTTCGCCGAGTTGCAGGCCGAGCGCTCGCCGGCCGGCATCCCCGCGGACGGGTACAGTGCCAGCCAGGTCGGGAAGGCCGCCGCCGAAGGCGACCGGCTCGCCTTGCAGGTCATCGAGGATGCCGGGACGATCATCGGGAAACACCTGGCCAGCCTGGTCCATGCCTTCGATCCCGAGCGGATCGTGCTGGGCGGCGGTGTCTCACAATTGGGCGAGATGATCCTTGGGCCCATCCGCCGCGCGTTTGCCTCGGCGCTGATGCACCCTGCCTATCGTGACCGGGTCACGATTGCCACCGCCGCCCTGGGCGACGACGCGGGTCTGATCGGAGCCATGTTGCTGGCCAGAGAACCCTAGACGACATGCGCCGCGCCCTTGCCCTTCTGATACCTCTGCTCCTGGCGAGCTGCGCTGCCCCGGCGGCGAGCGGCGACAGCCTGCGCTATGGCCTTACGCTGTCGCCCTCCGGCCTCGACCCGCACATCAATGCCTCCTCAGAGCTGACGATCCCGCTCGGATCGGTTTACGATACGCTTGTGTTCCAGGATTCCGAGTCAGGCGAGTTTGTCCCGGGATTGGCCGAAAGCTGGGAGGTCTCCGCCGATGGCCGGCAATACACCTTCCACTTGCGGCAAGGCGTGCGTTTCCACGACGGGACAGCCTTCGATGCCGAGGCCGTCCGGCTGAACCTCGAGCGCGTGCGCGACCCGGCCAACTTGTCCCAGAAGGCAGCTTCGATGCTCGGCCCGCTGGAATCGGTCGACGTAGTTGACACCTCGACCGTCGTCCTTCGCCTGAGCCGCCCGTTCGCGCCTCTGCTCGACTCGCTCTCCCAGGTATACCTGGGCATCGCTTCGCCCACGGCCCTCGCCAGGTGGGGAACGGGGGAGTACCAGTTCCACCAGGTGGGCACCGGTCCGTATCGTTTCGTTGAGTACATCCCCAACGATCACGTGACCCTGGAAGCCAATCCCGACTACGCCTGGGGGCCTTCCGTCTACCAGCAAGCCAGGCCGCACTTCGACCGGGTGACGTTCCGGTTCTTCGAGGATCCGGCAACGCGCGCCCTGGCGCTGGAAAGCGGCGAGGTGGACGTGATCGGCGAAGTGCCTCCGCATGATGCGGAGCGCCTGGCGTCCAGCGGGGAGTTTCTGCTGCAGGCCGTGCCGATCCCCGGACAACCGTTGCAGTTGCTGTTCAACGCCAGCCGGGCGCCAACGGATGACCCATCGGTCCGGCAGGCACTGCTGCTCTCGCTCGACCGGCCACAGATCGTGGCTACCGTGTTTGGCTCCCAATCGGCTGTTGCCGAAGGCCTGCTATCGGCAAGCACCGCCGGCGCCAGCCGCGTCGTGCCGGCAGATCAATACGACCCGGCACAGGCTGCTGCGCTGCTCGAGGCCGCCGGCTGGCGCTTGGGTGCCGACGGCCGCCGTGCACGGCAGAGCCAGCCGCTTTCAATCACCCTGGTCGTTCCTCCTTGGGGATCGAATCCGGAGGCCGCCCAGTTGGTGAGCGCCGCCTGGGAGGAACTCGGCGTGGAGGTCGATCTGCAGGTTGCCCCCGGCTTCGGTCCGCTCAAGCAGGCCCAGGCCACCGGCGAATACAACCTGATCGGCGTCAACCTGTTCGGCTCGGACCCAGACCTGCTGCGGCCGTTCTTTGCCTCCGAAGGGTTGTACAACTGGACCGGGTGGTCGGATCCGGAGCTCGACGCCTTGCTCGTGGCGGGCGCCGAGTCGGTGGCCCCCCGTCCGGAACGCATGGCGCTCTACGCCCAGGTCGCCGATCGCGTCGCAGCTCAGGCACTCGTCCTGCCGATCCGCGACTACACCAATCTGGTCGTCCGCCGCACTGGGCTGACTGACCTGCGCTTCTCCCCCCAGGGATGGAATCCCTATCTGATCGATCTGCAACCGGCCCCCTAGCCAGCGTCAGCCGGAGGATCGGCGAGGGCGTGCTGACTGCCTTTGTGGCCGTCACCCTCACATTCTTCGCGCTGCGCCTCGGTGGGGGCGATCCGACGGACAGCTTGATGGCGCAAAACCTTGTGACGCCCGAGCAGCTGGCCGCCGTGCGTGCTACCCTCGGCCTGGATCAGCCTCTGATCGTGCAATATGCCTCCTTCCTTGCCGGGTTGCTGAGATTTGATCTGGGAGTGTCGCTGTTCAACAGTCGCCCGGTGGTGACGGTGATTGCCGAGCAGCTGGGGCCAACCCTGCGGCTGGCAAGTGCAGGCCTGTTGATCGCAATCGTGCTCGGCCTGGCCCTCGGTATCCTTTCGGCGTGGTCCCGCAACCGTCTGGCAGCCGACGGGGCACGCTGGGTGAGCAGCCTGGCCACCGGGCTGCCGGTTGCCCTCACAGGTATCCTCGTCATCCTGTTGTTCAGCGCCACCCCCTTGGGTCGCCTGCCGGGCCCTGGCCTGGGCTGGACGCGCGGCTTGCTCCTCCCGGCGCTGGTGTTGGGTTTCGCCTCCGCCGGCGCGATCGCGCGCGCCGTCAATACCGAGCTCAGCCGGAGCCGCGCCGAACCCTACATGTCCGCCGCGGCTGCTCGCGGTGTCCGGCACGGCCCGCGCCTCCTCTGGCATGCGCTCCGCCCCGCCCTGCCACTGGTGATCTCCCTGTGTGCGCTGCAGGCCGCCTACCTGTTCGCCGGGACTGTTGTGACGGAGACAGTCTTCTCCCGGCCAGGGATCGGCCGCCTGCTGGTGTCATCGATCCTGCAGGGAGATTACCCGGTCGCCCAAGGGCTGGTGGTGCTGGCGGCGCTGATCTATACCCTGAGCCAGGTGATGGCCGATCTGCTGGCGCTGCTCGTCGATCCTCGACTGCGCGGCAGTTCATGAGCGGCAGGCTGGGAGCGGGATTGGCGCTTACCTGGCTGGGAGCGATCCTGGTTCTCGCCTTGCTGGCGCCTTGGCTGAGCCCTAACGACCCTCTGCAACCTGTTGCCCCTCCGCTTGCCGGGCCATCCCAGAGCATGCCGCTGGGGAGCGATGCGCTGGGCCGTGATGTCTGGTCGAGGCTTGCGTACGGGGCACGCCTGACCCTCGCGGCTGCCAGCCTGTCCACAACCCTGACGGTGGTGATCGGGTCGGTCCTCGGGCTGGCTGCGGCTGCCTCGGGTGGCTGGACTGACCGGGCGATCGTCGCCGGGGCCAACGCCGCCCTGGCCATTCCCGGGCTGGTGCTGGCGATGTTGATCATCGCCGCCATCGGGCCGTCCCTCACGGCGGTCGTGCTGGCCGTCGGGCTGGGCGCGGCACCGGGCTTTGCCCGGCTCGCCCGCACGTCCTTCCTGCAGGTGCGCGAGCGGGCCTACGTCACGGCTTCGGGGGCACTCGGTGCCAGCCGGTTGTGGACAGCTCGCTTCCACCTGCTCCCCAATGCCTGGCCCTCCCTAGCTTCGCTGACGACCACCCACTTCGCCTGGGCGTTGCTCGGGATCACTACACTCACCTTCCTTGGATTGGCCGGCGATCCCTCCCTGCCGGAGTGGGGGGCGATGCTCAACAGCGGGCGGGCGCACCTGCTCGACGTACCGCGCCTGGCGCTGCTGCCCGGCGTGGCGATCGCCCTCACGATCATGGCCGTTCACCGCCTGGGCGAGCGCGGTGCCACCGGCCGGTCGCCGGGTTGACGGATCGCGCCACCCCTGCTAGCCTTGCCCAATCAGGGAAGGTGGCCACAACCGATGATCTTCATCCTCATTGCTCTCGCGCTGGTTTTCGACTTTCTCAATGGCTTCCATGACAGCTCGAACGTAGTCGCCACACCGATCAGTTCGGGGGCGATCCCGCCGCGCAGGGCCCTGATGATGGCCGCTGTGGCGCACTTCATTGGCCCCTTCCTTTTCGGCGTGGCTGTGGCCACCACCATTGGCGATGAGCTGCTCTTCGAAGAATCCATCACGACTCTCACATTGATCGCCGGGTTGGTGGGGGCGATCGCGTGGAACATCATCACCTGGTATGCCGGGCTGCCATCGTCCTCGTCGCATGCCCTGATTGGCGGACTGGTAGGGGCGGCGCTGGTGGAGAGCGGCGTCGAGGCGATCCAGCTCAATGGCCTCACCAAGATCATCATCGCCCTGCTGCTCTCCCCCGTCCTGGGGCTGGCCATTGGCTTTGGGGTGATGTTCATCACTTTGCTCGCCGCCCGCAACTCCACCCCTAAGGTCAATGACCTCTTCCGCCGGATTCAGTATGGCACCCTGATTGGTTTGGCCCTGAGTCATGGGACCAATGACGCCCAGAAGACGATGGGCGTGATCACGCTGGGACTGGTCACCGCCGGGATGCTGGACACGTTCGAAGTGCCGATCTGGGTGATCCTCATCTGCGCCATGGCCATCGCCCTGGGCACGGCGCTGGGCGGCTGGCGGTTAATCCGAACGCTGGGCGGCAAGATCTTCCGCATCCGCCCGGTGCATGCCTTCGCCTCTCAGGTAGCCGGGGGCGCGGTGATCATGGGCGCGGCGCTTGCCGGCGCCCCGGTGAGCACGACCCAGGTGATGAGCACGGCGATCATCGGGGTTGGCGCCGCCGAGCGCGCCAACAAGGTGCGCTGGACGGTGCTGCGGGATCTGCTGGTGGCCTGGCTGCTGACGATTCCGGCTGCGGCCCTTGTGGCGGCCGCCTCCATGTGGCTGATCCTCGTCCTCACCTGATCCTTGCCCGGGCGGCGGAGCAGGCGCCGCCCGGCTTGCCCGCGGGTAGGTCTCAACGGGCTTCCACCCGTCTTCCCCCGGGGACGCCACCGCCCCGCTGGAAGCCCAACTATGTGCTGCTCGCCAACCTCCGGGTAATCCGGTCAACCAGTTCGTCCTCGACACCGGGCTGCGAGAGATGCCACTCGATCGACGGGTCGTCCGGCCGGAACCAGTTGGACTGATGACGGACCAGCGTCCGCGATTGACGGCGGATCTCACTGACCGCCTTCTCCAGCGGCCACTCGCCTTGCAGGTAACGCACGATCTGCGCATACCCGATGGCCGACAGGCTGGGTGCATCCGCTGGCACGCCCTCCACCAGCAGGCGCTGGACCTCCTGGACCAGTCCGCGCCGCAGCATCTCGTCGAGGCGTGCGTCAAGCCGCCGGTACAGTTGCTCGCGCGGCAAGCTCAAGCCGAACACAAGGTAGCGGAACGGAACTGGCTGTCGACGAGGCTGCCGGCTTGGGGGCATTCCGGTGATCTGATGCACCTCCAGGGCGCGGACCACCCGACGAACATTGCGCCGGTCGATCCTTGCTGCCGAGTCAGGGTCAGTCTCGGCCAGCATGGCGTGCAGCGCCTCGGGTCCAAGGCGCTCAGATACCTGCTGCCATCCGTGGCGCACCTCGGGGTCGACCGCCCCGGGCGCCAGCGACCACCCCTGCAGCAGCGCCCGCATATACTGCCCCGTGCCGCCAACAACGATCGGTAGCCTGCGCCGAGCGAGGATCGCCCGGATTGCCGTCTGTGCGGCGCTGCAGTACTGGGCCAGGCTCCATGTCGCGACCGGATCAGCAACGTCAATCAGGTGGTGCGGAACCCGCGCTTGGTCGGCAGTCGTCGGCTTGTCGGTGCCGATGTCAAGGCCCCGGTACAGCAGGCGCGAATCCGCCGACACAATCTCGCCGTCGAGGCGCAGGGCGAGGTCGATCGCCACACGGCTCTTCCCGACCGCGCTCGGCCCGACCACGGCCACCACGCCCGGGCGCCCGCCGTCCGGCATCATCGCTGCAACACGTCTTGGAAGTGGTCCAGGTGGGTCAGTCGTCCCTGGGAGTCCAGGTCGACGGCGATCACGTCCACCTGCCACGAGCCCTCGAGCAACGAATGCGCCTGCAGGTACGCCCAGGCGCATCGCTCCAGGCTGGCCAGCTTGCGGGAGGTGACCGACTCCTCCCCGCGGCCGAAGGCATGCGAGCGGCGCGTCTTGACTTCGACGATCACCACTCGTCCTTCTCTCTCGGCGACGATGTCGATCTCCCCACGCAGGCAGCGCCAGTTTCGATCATGCAGCACATAGCCCGCGCCTTCCAGATACTCCCCGGCAAGCTGCTCTCCCAGCCGGGCCACTCCCAGGCGATTCAACGGAACGCCGCCGGCAGGTGGATGATGAACTCCCGCCAGGCAGGATTGCGCTGTCTGCGCGGTGCCGCCAGCAGGCGCTCGTATTCGTCGAGCACCAGGCGGCTGGTGCGGGTGATGTCATACACCTGTGCCGATTGCTTCGCCCCCTCGGCCAGCTTCAGGCGCAGCGGCCGGTCGACCGCGATCCGGGTGAGCTGGGCGGTCAAGGCCGACAGATCCTGCCGGCTGAGCAGTCCGTTGACCCCATCCTGAATCGTGTCGCTTACCCCTGGGGAGTCGATCCCCACCACCGGGAGCCCGCAAGCCAACGCCTCGATGATCGACAGCGGATGCACTTCGGTGACCGAGGCTGTCACGAACACATCGCAGGCAGCCAGATATCCCGGAACCTGGCTGTAGTCGACCATGCCGGCGAAGACCACACTGCCTGCCAGCCCCAGATTCTCTGCCAGCCATTCCAACTCCCTGCGCTCTGGCCCGTC
>JBFYRF010000093.1:0-22922 GCA_041302385.1 Anaerolineales bacterium
AGCTCGGCGGGACCGCCCCGGATGAGGGGGCCGACGATCGGATGCTGCTCGGGCTGGTAGTCCGCCATGATTCGAGATAGCGGCTGGGCGAACAGGCTGCCGATCAGCAGCCCCTGGCAGAGGTGAAGATTCCCCAGGTAGTCCACGTGCAGGCGCTCCGGACTGACCAGTTCCTCGTATGGACACTCGGTGAAGCCCTCCCAGGGGAATCTGGGCGCTGCGGCGGCGAAGGACGGGACGGCCCGCCCGCGATACACGATCGATCCGCCCTCGATCGGCTGGCCCCGTTCCGGGTCGATCGCTTGGCGCGGCGCGCCGGGACTCTCACACACGATCAAGTTGGCGCGGAGCGACAGGCGTTCGGCGGCGGCGAGGGCGTTGTGCGCCTGCGGGCTGACGACCTGATCGGAGTGGAACAGGTCGGAGGAGATGAAGATGTCTTCCAGCTCGCCGGCCATCGGGCGCAGCCAGGCCTCCGCATCGGCTGCCGAAGTTGCCCAGTACCCATTGGTGACGATGCCGGGTTTGAGGCCGCGCTGGGCCGCAAGATGGACGGCGGCGGTCAAGACCGGATAGTACAGGAACGGCTCGCCCCCCTCGAAGTACACCTGCTCGATCGTCCCCAGCTCGACCGCCTGATCGAGCGTCTGCTGGATATCCGCCAGGGAGAAGGTTCCCTGCGCCTCCGGGCAGCCCCAGGTGAAGCAGTGCTCACACGAGAGCAGGCACTGGTAGGTGAGCAGGAAATGCAGGCCGGAGAGCGTCATGGGTTCGTCGCTCCGCCGGGCGCCGGCTCACGTGCGCTGTTGTGCTCCCAGATCTCGGCCACGCTTGGGAAGCGGGCGATCTCGGTGTGCGGCAGGAACATGGCGGCGGTGAAGGCCTCGTAGAAGGAATTGTCGGCCGAGAGTTCGATATAGGTCATCTGCCGGGCGACCTGCGCCAACAGCTGGCGCTGATCGAGCGAGAGCAGGGCCATATACGTTCCCTGCAGGGAGGTATTGCCGAGGAAGCGGAAGCGCTCCCAGGGAAGGTCCGGGAGCAGACCGATCTGGACCGCCTTCTCGACGTTGATGTACTTGCCGAACGAGCCGCCGACCAGCACCTGTTCGACGTCGCTCAGGCTGACGCCGACGCTGGCGGCGAGCACGGTGAAGCCGGCGTAGATGGCGGCCTTGGCGCGCATCAGGTTGTCGACATCGACCTTGGTGAGGACGATGTCTCTCCCGGTCTCGGTCTCGGCGGCCCAGGCGACGACGTACTCTGGCCCGTGATCCCCCTGGCGCACGCGCCGCGAGTCCAGTTCCAGCTTCACTGCGCCGGCGCGATCGACGACGCCGGTGACGAACAACTCAGCCAGGAGTGAGATCAGACCGGAGCCGCAAATGCCGCGTGGCTTGCCGCCGCCGATCACGCGGTAGGTCGGTTCGTAGGTGGTCGAGTTGACCCAGACCTCTTCGATGGCGCCTTCGGTGGCGCGCATCCCGTCGACGACCCCAGCGCCCTCGAAGGCGGGACCGGCCGAGCAAGCGCAGGTGATCAGCCAGTCGCGCGTGCCGAGCACGATCTCGCCGTTGGTGCCGACGTCGATGAACAGCGTCAGGTGATCGGTTGTGGCGATGTCGCACGCCAGCGCCCCGGCGGAGATGTCCGACCCGACATAGGAGGCGACGCCCGGAAGGCAATCGACCACGGCCTGCGGGTTGATCGGCAGTCCGATCTCGCCGGCCAGGTAGACGGCAGGAAGGTTGACCGTCGGGATATACGGCGCGACACGGATCGGCGCCGGCGGAATGCCGAGGAAGAGGTGGATCATGGTCGTGTTGCCGGCGACCACCGCCTTGAGGATCTGATCCCCGCCAACGCCGGTGCGCTTCTGAATGCGGTCGAGCAGCAGCTCGATCGTCTGCTGGAGGCGCTGGGTGAGTGAGGACAGACCGTCGTTCTTGGAGGCATAGATGATGCGCGAAATCACGTCCTCGCCGAAGGCGATCTGCCCGTTGTATTCAGCGGCGGTTTCGATCACTTCGCCCGAGGAAAGGTTGACCAGGTGTGCGCTGACGGTTGTGGTCCCGATGTCGATTGCCAGGCCGAGCGGCTCGATCGGCTCGGCGCGCAGATCCAGCAGGCGCGGCGGGCCCTCGGGGCGCGACCAGGAGCGGAGCTCGAGCGCCACCCAGGGCGTCCATTCCGACTGGCGGAGTGCTTCGCCCATGTGGCGCACCATCCCCAGGGGGACCTCAACGTGCGGGTACCCGGCGAGGGTCAGGCCATTGCTCAGGCGCGTCAAATCATCGGTATTGTCCTGCAAGTTGGGCTCGGGTAGGCTGAGGCGGAAGGCGTGCACACCCTGCAGGTCGGAGGAGTACGGGAAGGGCAGGCCGATGCGGGCGGCGGCCTTGTCCGTAACCATCCGCCGCTCGATCTTCTCCTGCTCGGGGATGGTGATCGTCAGATCGCCTTCGATCACCGTCTGGCAGGCGAGGGCGTAGCCGGCCTGCAGGTCTTCGGAAGACAGGCGCAGGCTCGAGCGGCGGCGGGCGCCGCCCTCGACCAGCACCGCACAGCGGCCGCAGCGGCCCTGTCCGCCGCACGGCTGTGCCACCTCGAGGCCCGCCTGTTGAATCGCCTCAGAGACCAAGGCGCCGGTGGCTGCCTCGACGGTCAGGCCGGAAGGTTGGATGACGACCTTGTGTGTGGCCAAGGTCCTGCCCCGTGGCGGCGGTGAGCCACGCCGGACAACCGGCGGCTCCAGCGGAACGGCGCCGGCGCATGACTGGGTCCGCCGGCACCAGGCGGGACCGGAAGCTTGCGCGTTCCGCTCCCGCCTGGAACTTGCTGAGCTGCGGACGGGGCGAGCACCTTCGGCCGGAGGGCGAGGGCGTTCCGCCCGGCCCACCGGGTCCCCGTCGTCAGTTGTAGCTGTCGCAGACGGCGTCGGCGACGCGATCTGCCTCGACCTGCTCCGGGTCCAGGAACCAGCGCGTCAATGCCAGGCCCTCGCAGGCCGCCTGGCCGGCAAGACGCATCACACCTGGAATGTCGGTCTGGTGGCCGCAGGCGAGGGTGCAAGGGGCAGGCGCGCTGCACTGCAGGCAAGCTGCAGCAGCACGCGCCACCTGCAGCGTGTCATAGCCAAGATACGGGTCACGACTCTGCGTGGGCATGCGCACCGTCATCCATCACCTCCAACCAGCTTGCACAGCTCAGTTCGTCCACATCGCCTTCAGGTAGCCGCTGATGTCGACCGCCTCGCGCGGCCCCACCAGGATTTGCCAGCCGGGCAGCTCCTCTTCCAGCTCGCCGGAGAGCACGGCCACGTGACCAGGGATCAGCACCTTCCTGTGGCTGACCTTCTGATCGATGCCGAGGCCCTTGATCGACTTGGCAATCCGCTCGGCGTCGAACTTGCCCGCTGCCCAGGCGGTGAGCACGCTCATGCCCTCGGCGTCAGCCACCACCAGCCAGGCCGGCCAGCCGGATCCCTCGACCTCATTGGCGACGGCGAAGTAGGTGATCGAGAAGTTGGTCGTGACCATCACCGGCGAGTCAGGCTTGGGACTGTTGATCTCGTACAATCCAGGCTGGACCTGGATCGGCTTCTGCGGATCGGTGTAGATGTTCTGGCGCAGCACCAGCAGCGGGTAGAGCGAGGCCGGGTCGAAGGTGTCGAGCACGATGAAGCCGGCGTACTTGGCGATGTGCTCGGCGGCCAGCAGCGTTTCGTCCGCCCCGGCGGCGCCGGGGAAGGTGATCACTGGGAAGCCGAGCGGCCGGAAGTTCTTGCGCAGCGCCAGGCGGCGGGCGATGGTGAGCTGTTCCAGCGAGTCCCTGTAGTTGGCGACGCCAGGATCGAGAACGAGGTCCTCTAGCCCCGCCTTGGTCAGGTTCTCGGTCAGCGCCGCCAGGGCTTCCAGGTCCGGCGCGCTGGCCGCCAGCGGGACCTTGGCCGACTTGGCGAGCTCTGCCATCGCCTGCCAGTTCTCGGCGGTGGCGGCGTGCAGCAAGGGCCGGCTGTCCCCGGCCGCCTCCAGCCCTGCCTTGGCCAGCTCTGGAGACGTGACGATCAGGATCAGCGGTTTCTGGCTGGCCGCGCGCACGGCGGCCACCGCGGCGGAGTAGGTCTTCGGATCGCCCGAGGCGGCCTCAATGGCGAAGCCGTCCAGCGTCAGGTCGATGCCGACGTAGTCGACCTGGTAGGCATCGGCTTCGGCAACCTTCTTCTTCAGATCGTCGGGCTTCTCCGTGTCGCGCAGGCGCCAGAACAGCCCGGGCCGATGGTAGAAGGTCTTCTCATGGCGGAAAAGCACGGTCTCGTTGCCCACCTGCAGGCGGTGATCCGCCGGGCCGATCTCGATCAGGCGCATGGGCGGGGACGAGGCGGCCTCCAGCTTGACCTTGGCTTCTTCGGTCACATACGGGCAAGCCTTGAGTTCCGCCTGCTTGGCGGCCAGCTTCATGGCGAAGGCCAGGCAGGTGGGGTAGCCGCATTCCTTGCAGTTGGTCTGAGGCAGTAGCTTGTAGATCTCGAGTCCGGTGAGTGCCATCAGAGTCCTCCCGCGGCCTCAGGCCGGGTCCTTCAGGCCGTCGACAACGCCGCGCAGCCGCTTGAGTGTCTCCGGGTGCCGCAGCACCAGGATATTGGCCCCGGCGTACAGCAGGGAACTGGCGGTGACCGCTTCCCAGTTCAGGCTGCGGCGTTCCCATTCGCCCCAAGCCTGGGGGACCCCCTCGCCCACGCGAGCTTCCTTGACGCGCCAGGCCTCCTCGCCGGGAGTGACGATCATCGGCTGTTGGGTCATGCTGTCGCCCTGCAGGGCGGCCAGGCGCAGGCGTTCCATCACCGAGTAGCCGTACTCGATCCCGTACCCCAGGGCGCCGGTGGTCGGGTCGATGACGATGCGCTCGAGCGGCAGGCCCATGTCGTGGATCAGGATCACCAGCTGCTTGGACAGGTTGACGTCCATCGGGGTCTTGGACTGCACCAGATGGTCGTTGGCCAGGGCGGCCGCCACCAGCGTGCGGTAGTTCTTCTCTTCGCAAATGCCAAGCAAGATGCGCTCGCCCTTGGCCTCTTCGGCCACAGGCACCATGAGTTCGTTGTCGATCTCGGCCTGTCCGGGCCCGACCACGGTCAGCGGCAGGCCGGTGGCGTCGAGCACCTTGCGCACGGCGGCGCGGGCCTTGGCGGGAGTGTTCTTCTGGCCGTCGCTGTCGGTCAGGCTGAGGGCAAGGTAGATCATCTCGGCGCCGGCGGCTTCGGCGGCCCTGGCCCAGTCGCCCGGATCCTGCATGGCCTCCCCCCAGGCCTGAACCAGCAGGGGCGACCAGTCGTCGGGCTTGCGGTCGCGCACTTCGATCGCCAGAACGGGCGGGTTGGGCAGCGCCCCTTCGAAGCCCAGGTGGGGCAGCGCGGCCTCGCCGCCCAGGGTGACCACGCGGCTGCGCGTGCCGCCATCGGCCTGGGTCGCGCCGATCTTCACCTCACGCACCTTGCCGGCCCACTTCTCTTTGGGTATCTCGATGGTCATGCGCCTGTTCCTCCCTGGCGGGGGCGGCGGTCGGCGGCCGGGCGGAAGGGGCGGCCCTTCTGGTGCTGGCCGCCCTCCACGGGCCTCCCGGCTGGGACGTGCCCTGAGTTCCCCCGAGACTATGATAGCCCCATCGGGCCCCGGCTAGAACAGCGAGGGCATCGTAAGGGCAGGATGGTTCTTCTCCGTCAGGAACTGCACCAGGCCCTCGACATCGGTGCAGATCCGCTCATCGGCGATCTTCGACAGCAGGTCGGGGTCGCCCTCGCGGATGGCGACCTTCTCGAGCTGCTCAGCCATCTGCTCCTTGAGCACCGACGACAGCCAGACCACGCGCTTGAAGCCGCCGTCGGCCGAGATGAACTTGGGGCTGAGGAGGTAGTACTTGCCGTGGCCCATGATCCCCGGCGTCTGCAGCCCGCCGCCGGCCATGCCGGCCAGCGTGGAGAAGGTCATGCCGGCGGGGGTCATGCTGGTGTCCTCGCGGCTGACGATCATCACGCCGTTGGCCTCGGGGATCACCATGGCGATGCACTCGAAGCACCCGCAAGCGGTCATCGGGTTCTCCATGATCGAATACATCGAGACCTCGGCCACCATCTGGTGACTGGCGTTGACGGCAAACTCGTTGACGCCGACGTAGTAGCCTTTGACCGCGTCGAGTTGGCCGCCCTTCTTGATCGGCTGGTTGGGACCGGTGGGGTTGATCTGGTTGGAGGCCTTGCAGTCCAGCCAGTTGTAGGCGCCGCACAACCCCAGCCGCTCGGGGCTGACGATGCACACGTGGTTCGGGGCGAACGACTGGCACAGCGTGCACGAGTAGAAGAGGTCCACACTCTCATCGGTCATTGAGCCGATGCGCACGTTGCGCTCTTCGTAGGCCTGACGGGCCTTCTCCAGCCACTCGCCGTGCAGCTTGGGGTCGGTGATGATCTGCACCTGGACCTTATCGAGGATGCTGCCGAAGTCGGCGTGGAAGCGAGCGTGCAGGATTTCACCGAAGTGCTTGAGGTTGAAGCCCTTGTCAGCAGCGGCCTGACTGATGCGGATCCAGGCGATGTCGCGCTGGCCGATATGCTGGATGCCCGAGGCGCCGTTGATGAAGTAGTGCACCTGGCGCTCAAGCACCGGCTCGAAGTCCTTCTCCATCTTGCGCCCGGCGACCCGGATGATGATCCCCAGGTCCATCGCGCCCTGCGGCGGGGTGTCGTCGAAAGTGGGGCCGAGAATCTCGATCTTGCCGTCCTCGACCTTATCCAGGTCGGCCATGTACAGGTACTCGAAGGCGCGGCTGGCCTTGCCGCCGAACTCGACGCGCATGTCATTCTTGCGCACGACCTCGCCTTCGAAGGCGGATCCGTAGGGCACCGGGATGGGAATCTCGCTGACCTTGACTTTGACGCCGCGGATCTCGATGCACTTCTGCACCAGGCGTTCCGCTCGCTCCAGGTCATCCTTGCCCTCGATCTCGTTGAACGGCATCGACACCACGTGCTCATAGGTGGTGACGCCGGTCGGCAGGATCTCGGGGATGACCGTGTCGGCGATGACCGGGAAGCCAAAGTTGATGGCGCCGGCGGCGGTGGCGTACTTCAGGTCGTCGACCTCCCCCAGGGCGAGCACGAAGGCGAAGACGCGGTTCTTGTTGTAGAGCAGGATGTTGCGTGCCTGCCCGCCCTTCATGCCGCCGAAGGTCAGCGCCGAGCGCACCGCGAAGCCCAGCGGGTAGATCGCCGAAATGGTGTCGGTGCCGAAGGGCACGGTATAGGTGTCGTAGCCGAGCTCGACGCCCTCTTCCTGCAGCTGGTGGATGATGCTGCGCCCGTTGACGTTGCCGCACAGGAAGGTCAGGATGTTGCGGCGCTGCAGCTCGCGCACAATCTTGACCGCGACCTCGTTGGACTTGGCGCAGCCGACGATGGCGGCGAAGCCCGGCATGCGGCCGTCGACCAGCTGGATGCCCCAGGAACGGAGCTGGATGTCGTCGATTGGGCCATTGAGGTGGCCGGTTCCGTTGTTCCCATTCTTGGAGGGGTAGGCCGTGCCGCCGGCCAGTTGGAAGCCGGGCATCGGCTCGGGCTGCAGCTCATACACGAAGCGCAGCGCCATGATCACTTCTTCGGCCAGCAGGGTGGCCATGCCCGAGTCGAGCGTCTCGCCCAGGTAGGGCGTCCAGCGCCGGTCCGGGGGGATCGGATGCAGCAGCTCCCGGGCGTGCTCCAGCGCCGGCTGCAGGCCGCCGACGGTGGTGACCTCCATACCGGTCATCCCGAAAATCGTCGGGAGATAGTAGGCGGTGTTGGGGAAGGAGACCGGGGTGTCCGGGCCCTTCTCGGCCAGGGCCCGCTCGAGCATGACCTCGGCCTCGTGGACCACGTTGTTGGCGCCGCGGATGGCGTGGGTGGCGATATAGCGTGACATGCTGCGCTCCTAATGCCCGGCCGGCTGCCCGTACAGGGCTTCGGCGCGTGCTTCCGGTTCGAGTTCCATCAGCTCGAGCATGCGGGCATCGCCGCTTCGGCCAAAGCGTGACGGATCGTACGCAGGCAGATTGAGAGCCGCGCGCTTTGCATCGATATGGGCAAGCGCCCGTCGCAGCATCTCGGCGTCCTCCTCGACGAACTCGATCTTGCCGCCGACCTTCTTCTCCCAGCCTTCGCTGAGGATACGGGTGACCTCGTCACTGCCTTCGACCGGGTTGTGAATGCCCATGATCACATAGGCGCCCGAGCCGGCGCAGTAGGAGGCGATCGACAGCGCCTTCTCGCTCATCCACTCCGGCGCCAGCCCGACGGCTGGGATCTCACTCATATCCTCGCCCAGGCCTCCTTCTTCCACCATCTGCGTCAGCACGGTCAGGATGCGGCAGTTGTCAACGCAAGAGCCCATATGCAGCACCGGCGGCATGCCGGTCGCCTCACACACCTCGCGCAGCCCGGGACCGGCGTACTCAAGGGCGGCCTCGCCCAGCATCAGGCCGAACTTGCCGCTGGCCAGGGCGCCGCAGCCGGTCTCGACCACCAGCACGTCGTTCTTGAGGAACTCGCGCACCAGATAGTCGTGCGAGGCATCCTGGGTGGTCCGGGCGTTGTTGCACCCGACGTTGGCAGCCACGCCCCGGATGCGGCCGCTCATGATCGCGTCATTCAGGGGCCGGAAGGAGGAGCGGTACGATCCGCCGAGCATGTAGTTGATGTACTCATGCGAGAACCCCGGCACCAGGTCGGAGGAGAAATCCGGGATCTGGATCTCGCCGCGATTCGGGTAATTGTCGATGGCTCTGCGAACGATGCCCTTGGCGATCTCATAGGCGTTGTGTTCATCAAACTCGATGTGTGTGGCGTGGGTGATCTTGACCTTGGGCGAGGTGGTGATGACCTCGGTGTGGAAGTTCTTGGCCAGGTCGGGCAGCGCCTGCATGATGCACTGAACGTCGACCACCATCGCCTCGACGGCGCCGGTGAGGATGGCCAACTCTTGATGCAGGAAGTTGCCGGCCGAGGGAACGCCCTGGCGCATCAGGGTTTCGTTGCTGGTGCAGCAGATGCCGGCCAGCGTGATCCCCTTGGCGCCCTTGGTCGCGGCGTACTCGATCAGTTCCGGATCGCTGGTCGCGGCCAGGATCATCTCCGAGAGTGTCGGCTCATGCCCGTGGACGACAATATTGACTTCGTCCTTCTGCAGCACGCCCAGGTTGGCCTGCGACACCAAGGGGCTGGGAGTGCCGAACAGGATGTCGGACAGGTCGGTGGCGATCATCGACCCGCCCCAGCCGTCGCCCAGCGCCGTGCGCAGTGCCTGATGCAGGATATGTTCGGGATCCTGGTCGTCGCCCATGTGGGTGCGATGCAGCACATCGACGATCTCGCGGTCGATGCCGCGCGGCGCCAGCTTCTGTTCGCGCCAGAGCTGCTTGCGCTTCGGCGGAGCGGTGTCAATGAGCGCCACCTCGCCGGTCTGCTGTCCGAACTGTGCCAGACAGGTCTCGGCGACGTCCAGGGCGATGTCACCGACCGGCCGGCCCTCGGTCGGGATCTTGAGCGCCTTGGCGAGGCGTTCGAGCTTGTAGGGATCGCGGAGCTTATAGTCCGGGGCTTCGCCCTTGGCGACGGCCAGCAGGGTCAGCGCCAGGTCGCGGCCGTGGTCGGAGTGCGCCGCAGCACCCGCGGCAACCCCACGGGCGAAATTGCGGGCAGCGATGGTATCGATGGTCGCACCACACACGCCAGTCTGGCCGTCCTTCACCAGGCGACAGGGGCCCATGTAGCATATCTTGCAGCAGGAGCCGGAGGAGCCGATCGGGCAGGGGGCCATCAGTTCGGCTCGTGAGAAGGCTGTTCCCAGGCCGAGCTCATCGGCCCGCAGAAGCATCTCCTGTGCCGCCGGATCGATCGATCGCTCCTGGGGGGTACGTGCTTTCTTGCTCTTTTCTGGTGGCATGACCTATACCTCCTCCTTTGGACTATTCCTTGGGGATTCGCGCAATCTCGAAACCGGGGCAAGGCCACAGGGCCCGCCCCTGCAACTCCGGAGCGTGTTCGGCGAAGGCCATCGACTCGCCGGTGCCGGCAAGGATGGCAGTGTGCCGGGCGACGCGTTCGCCCAACGGCGCGGCAAAGGCCGGCTCGGGGGCATCGGCGACATAGCCCTCACCGTTCAATTTGCTGACGATCTCCTCTTCGGTCACCACGGTCGGGTAATACTTGATCACCAACCTGCGCGAGGCCGGGCTGGCGAAGACCTCGGCCACGCCCTCCATCGGCTCCAGCAGCTTGCGAATCGCAGAGGTGTGATGATCGCCGTACAGGGCAGGGATGTTCATGACAAGGCGTTCCATCCGGTCTCACTCCTATCGCTGGCGTTGTCCTCGCTACGACCGGCCGGCCGCAGGTAGGGCGTGGGTGACAGGTGCTGGCGGATCTCTTCTTTGATGGCATCGCGCAGGCAGTCGCCAGAAACGTGCATCAAGGTATCGCCGTAATCCAGTTCCTGGTTCATGCTCGCCAGGCACGGGTAGTGATGGTGCAGCATGCCGGCCCGCTCGACGGCTTCGTCGACGGGCGCGTTCACCAGCCCCTCCGCCACGTGACGGCTGCAGCCGCAGGCGGCGTCGCGCACGACGGTCACCTGCTGGATGCGGCCACCATCGACCTCGACCTCGAACTTCGGCCGGCCGAAGTGGGCAGCAAAACGGCGGATCAGCGGATCCTCGTAGCGCTCCACGTTCGGCGCACGGTTGTACTGTGTCTCAGTCAGCGTGCAGAATGGCCGCGGGAAGATCACGGTCGCTCCGACCGCTTCGAGCCAGCCGCGCAGCTGGCCCACCAGGCCCAACGGCAGCGACTCGGTTCGGTCGATCGGTGCGATCACTGATTTGGCTCCCGTTAGCTGGACGATCTCAGGCAGCAGCTGCGCCACGCCGGGCACCTCGCCCAGGGAGAGGATCAAGTCGGCCGCAGGAAGGCTGGCGGGCAGATACTCCGCGGGATCGTCGATCACCGGAGGCAGGACGCGCGGGGCGACCCAGGCACTCACCCTCCAATCGGCGGGAGCGTTCGCCTGAATGTTGTCGGCGATGCGCTCCCCCCACAGTCCCTGGGTGATGGCCAGGACCCGAAACTGGGAATCGAACGAGGTCGAATTCCCTATTCCCTCACCTCCGCGAGGTCCCTGGAGCCAGGACTCCCCACCAGTGTCCTTTTTCGGCCTTTCCTCCAGGCAGTGGGAATTGTCACGCATTTCCGCCGCAACTCGTCCTAATTGGAAATTGGCGATCCGGCGACCCCATCGGCATCGTCGCGGGAGCTGGTTGGCGGTGACTTGTTCTGAGTTTCACAAGAGAACACCTTACGCTGGACCCGTCTTGCCAGCCGCAGATGGCGGCGGCGGTTGAGCGACGGTGTATAGTGGGGCCCCGTTCGAAGGCAGGACGAGGACGTGGATTCGAATCTCGAGCCGATCCCCGACGGCTTGCGTCGGCGCTGGTGGATCCTCGCCGCAGGTAGCCTGGCGACGTGGTGTGCTGGCGTCTGGCTGCTGCGCGGCGGCTTCCCGCCCGAGCAGGTGCGGGTGTGGGCGACGGCGTCCGCCGTCACGCTCGCCTACGTGCTGCTTTTCTCGCGGCGTCACCTCAGCCTCAACGTTCGTCCCGGCGAGACTCAGCCATTGCATGCGCTCGGACCCGGCAACGCGCTGACTCTGATGCGCGGCACGCTGATCGGCCTGCTGGCGGGGTTTCTGCTGCTGCCGCGCCCCGCAGGCTGGCTGGGCTGGCTGCCGGCTGGGCTCTACATGCTGGTCGACCTGGGCGATTTCCTGGATGGCTACCTCGCCCGGGCGACCAACACCGCCACCCGGCTTGGGGAGCGGTTGGACCTCGAATTCGACGCGCTGGGGCTGCTGATTGCGAGCGCGCTGGCCGTGCACTGGGGGGTGATGCCGCCAGCTTTCCTGCTGGTGGGCGCTGCCCGCTACGCTTACCTGCTCGGCCTGGGGTGGGAGCAGCGGCGCGGGCGGGTGATCCAGCCCTTGCCGCAGAGCGACCTGCGCCGGCCGATCGCGGGCGTGATGATGGTCTTCGCCAGTGCGCTGCTCTGGCCGATCGTTCCGATCCCGGCGGCGCGGACTGCGGGGCTGTTGGTCGGCATCCCCTTTCTGGCAGGCTTCACCCGAGACTACTGGTGGGTGACCGGGCACCTCTCCCCTATCTCGCTGACCTACCTGCGTTGGCGTGGGCGTGGGAAGCGCGTGCTTCAGGTATGGGTCCCGCCGGTGTTGCGGGCTGTGGTCTTGCTGTGCTGGTTGCTGGCAGCACGGCATGTGCTGGCGGACATGAGCACGTCCGCCATCGGGGACTGGCTCGTCGTGCTGACCGGGATCCCGGTCGCGCTGTTGGTCCTGGGGATTGCCGGCAGGTTGGCAGCCGTGGGTGTGACGATCCTCAGCGCGTTCACGATGGTGCTGGTTGGGACCCCGCCGTACCTGCTGGTGCTGATGGCGGCTTCGCTGGTGTTGCTGCTCACGGGCACCGGTCCGGGGTCGCTCTGGCGTGGGGATTCCTTCCTGGTTGACTGGCGGCCGGGCACTCGGCGCCCGGTTGGAGACTGACGCATGCGTCGGGCGGCGCGCTGGCTGGTCTGGCCGATCGTCCTCGGGGTGCTGCTGTGGGCGGCGCGAGGCGTTGACTGGCCCGATGTTGTCCATCGGCTGGCGGCGATTCGCCCGTGGCAGTGGCTGTTGTTGATGGTCTTCAACGCGGCGATCGTGCTGGCGTTCAGCGGGCGCTGGTGGGCGATCCTGCATGGCATGAACCTGCGCCCGGGGTGCTTCCGGCTGGCCGCCTACCGGCTGGCTGGGTTCTCAGTCTCGTACTTCACACCGGGCTCGCAGTTCGGCGGCGAGCCGCTGCAGATCGACCTGCTGCGTCGGAAGCACGGTGTGTCGCTCTCGGCCTCCACCGCCTCAGTGACGCTCGACAAGGCACTTGAGGTGCTCGGGAATGCCACCTTCCTCGCCTTCGGCCTGGCGGTGCTGTTGCGACTGCGCTGGCTGGACTCGCGTCAGGCGTTGCTGCCCGGGCTGATCGCCGGCCTGCTGCTGGTGGTCCCCCTTTGCCTGCTGATGGCGTGGTGGATCGGACGGCGGCCGCTGACACGCCTGACCGGCTGGGTGGCGGGTAGATTGCAGGCGCGCTGGCCCGGTCTGACCCGGCTGCAGGAGGGCGTCCAGGCTCTCGAAACGCAGGCCGGCGCATTCTGCAGGCAACGCCCGTGGCATCTCACGCTGGCGATGGGCTTCTCGCTCCTCAGCTGGTTGGGGATTGTTATCGAGTTCTGGATGATGCTCTGGTTGCTTGGAGCGACGCTCGGGCCGACCGAGACCATCGCCGTGGTGACGGCCAGCCGGCTGGCGCTGCTGGTGCCGATACCGGCTGCGTTGGGGGTTCTCGAGGCGGGCCAGGTACTGGCCGTGCAGGCCATCGGCTTCCCGGCCACGCTCGGCATCAGCCTGAGTCTGCTGATCCGGCTGCGCGACTTGCTGTTCGGTGGTCTGGGGTTGGTGCTGGCCGCGCGCTGGGCGAGGGAAGGGATCAGCGGCGAGCGGTAGGCGGTCAGCCGTCAGCTAGCAGCCGTCAGCGCTCAGCGATCGCATGAACCTGGCGATCCGGGTGAGGATCCGCAGATCGGGGCCTTGGGATGGATCCTTGCCGCTCGAAGGACGAGACCGAAATCAGCCGCACTCTGCCAGGAGCCAGCCGCCACTTGCGGGCTGCCAGCGGCTAGCTGCTGATTGCCAGCTGCTAACTGCCAATTGCTGGTCGCCAATTGCTGACAGCAGATAGCTGATAGCTGATTCCCGAATGCATCCCGCTAGTTGCTGCTTTTCCGCTTCCGGCCGATCGTGCCCACGACGTCCAGTTGGTGAGCGAGGTAGATCAGTTCGCCGCGTTCGACCTGGCGATGGCGCCGCTCGATCCATCCCTGCAAGCGCCGCCGGTCGAGCGCCTCGCTCCCTTGCAGCGCGGTCCAAATCGTGTGACAGATGAAGTGGAGGAAGTAGGCCTCGTCACCCGGGTAGTTGCCGCCGCGCGGCACCACGACCCAGTCGGAGCTGCCCGCCGCCAAAATCGCGCCGCCCATCGAAGGCAAGCCAGCCAGCAGGCAACGACCGGTGCGGCTGTCGCCGGACGGTTTGCCCTCGATCGTGCGTTCATCCATCGTGCGGTGGTAGGCGTCGATGACCAGGCGATCGAAGGCGCGATCGATCTCCGGCAGCAGGACCGTCTCACCGTCGAAGTTCAGACTGAAGTAGAAGAGTCCACCGGGTCGAAGCAGGGCGAGAAGGCGCGGCACCGCGCTTTCGAGAGGCACCAGATCGAGAAAGGCGTGGGCGAGGACGGCATCCCAGGCATGGAGTTGGGCAGGCCTGCGGGCAAATGCGGCATAGTCCGCCCGGAGAAACTCCGCGCGCAGGTGGCTGTGCGGCGCGCTGAGCTGATGGTGGGCGCCGCGCCGCTGATCCAGCCAGCCGTGTTGCCGCGCCCACCTCGCCAGAAGCGAATTGGCGCGAGGCGCGTTAGCCGGATCGGAATCCACGCCGAGATACGTCCCCTGCCACAACACCCCCCACCCGAGCAGCCGCTGCAGCATCGTCCCGATCCCGGCTCCGATCTCGACAACCGCGGTCGCGTGGGAGATCTGGCGCGCGCCAAGATTCGAGGCAAGCGTCGCCCAGACGTCGGCGTTCAAGGAGCGATCGTCGATCGGCTGCTTGCTCGACAGGTACCGCTGGAAGTCGTAGCGGCGAGGCTCGCTCGCACGTTGGCGTGAAGCGCGCGCATGCGGGTTCTCAACCCGCATGCGCCTCGTCCTATCGGAAGCCATCAGGGGCCGGCCCCAACCTAGGCTGCCTCGCCTCAGGCGCTGCGCCGGCCCAAGAACAGGGCGATCAACAGGACCAG
Source organism: Anaerolineales bacterium (assembly GCA_041302385.1). Classification (GTDB taxonomy): domain Bacteria; phylum Chloroflexota; class Anaerolineae; order Anaerolineales; family E44-bin32; genus PFL42. The sequence continues at coordinate 14,992 of JBFYRF010000093.1, forward strand.
TTCGTCGAGCTTGGTGAGATAGGCCAGCGGCGACCGTTCGCCCATCGGGATCCAGGCCAGGATGGTGACGGCGGTGAAGGCGATGAAGGCCCAGGTGATCAGGCTGTGGGACCACCGTAAGAAGCTGAGCTTGCCGAGGTAGGCCAGCAGCAGCCCGAGATAGCCGAGTGCATTCAGGATGAAGAGGATGCCGAGCGCCTCGGTCGCTCCAATCAGGAACAGGGCGTAGTACAGGTGAATGAGCGCGGTCAGAATGGCGGTGACAGTCACGACTATGCGGATCGTTCGCTGGTTCATTCGGATACCCTCCCAAGAGTCTTATGAAACAAGGACGCGATGGATGACGACACTCTTACCAACCCCGGGCGCACTTATTCGGTGCGCCGCTGGGGAACGAACTCGATGAGGAAACGGCGGATACTGGCACCGGTGGCCTCCCAGGTTGGATGCTTGCGGGCGCGCTCCAATCCGGCCAGGCCCATCCGGGCGAGCAAGGATCGGTCGTGGAGCAGCAGGTCCAGGCATTCCGCCAGCCTGGCGTCGTCACCCGGTGGAATGAGGTATCCGTCCACCCCGTCGCGCAGCAGGTCGCCGGCTCCGCCGGAGGTGGACGCCAGGCACGCCAGGCCGAATCCCATCGCCTCCAGATAGCAGATGCCGAAGCCCTCATGCCAGGAGGGGACAACGAGCACCTGATGCGAGGTGAACAACCGGTCGAGGCGCTCGTCAGGCACCGGGCCGAGGAACTCGACGGGGATGGCCAGCTGCTGGGCGCACTCGGCCATGCGCCGGGCGAAACGGGGATCGCGCTCGGCGTCCCCGACGACGGTCAGGCGCAGGCTGCCGCGCCGGAACCGCTCCAGGGCGCGCAACAACACGTCCAGTCCCTTGCGCGGCAGGATGGCGCCCACGTACAGCAGGCGCAGCGCGCCGGGCTCCCTGGCGCGCACCGACACTTGCTCCGGCTGGATGTGCTGACGCTGGCGATCGGCGCCGGGCCAGGCGACGACGGAGCGCAGCGGACGCCCGGCGAGCGCCTGGGCCGCCTCGAGCGTCGGGTGGCTGTTGCACACCACGCCGTCGACCGAGCGCAGGTAGTGGCGCTCGATGCGGCGATAGACGGCATGTGCAAGGGGACGATGCGGTTCGCTCGTGCGTAGATGATGGACGATCGACACCAGCGGCAAGCCTTGTCGCCGCAGGCGCCGGTTCACCCAGACCAACGAAGGATGGTTGAGCTCGTCCTGAAGCAGCAGATCGATCTCCGCCGCCCGCGCCCAACGCTCGATCCGCAAGGAGAGGTTGTGCCCGAGGGCACGGCTGTAGGAATGCCAGGGGAGGGAGTGCACTTCGACGCGGTCGCCATGCTGGCGCAGCTGGGTCACCAGCTGGCGATCGTAGCGGTAGCCTCCGGTGTTTTGCTCCAGGCTGCCGTAGATCACCAGGCCGAGATTCAAGTCCGCTCCATCCGGTAGGCGGCCCAGGCGCTCTCGTTCTCCCATAGTCGCAGCGTAATGGTCCGCAAGTTCGAGGCGCGGATTGCAGCTGACAGCTCCAGGCAGAAGATGCGACAGAAATGTTCCAGGCTGGGATTCAGCGAGCGGAAGGCCGGCAGATCGTTCAACATCTGGCCGGAATAGTGTGCGACCGTCGAGTGCAGCTGGTCCTCCAGGTCGACCAGATCGACCAGGTATCCGTGTTCGTCAAGCTCAGCGCCCTCGAGCAGGACCTCGGCCCGATAGCGGTGGGCGTGACGTTGATTCTCTGCCCCCCAGTCGCCACCCACGAGCTGATGGAAGGCCTCGAACTCGCTTTGGATACAGAGCTGGTACATCACCCCTCCTGCGCCTCACCCGGCGGTCTGCAACCGGCCGGTAGCTCGCGGAGAACCACAGACGACCTCGCCTCCCGGCCCCCAAGAGAACCCCTCCGCTCCCCCCACAGGCTGCGCTGGTGTGCTGGTATGACTCGCTGCAGAGGGAGTGAGCGGGGTGGGGCAAGGCGTCGTGTGTGGATCGTGGCCCACAAGGCTACCCGTCGGCGCCGGCGTAGCGCAGCACGACCTGGAGCGTGGTCTCCGGTTGATGATCGAGCAGCCGATAGGCCTGCGGTGCGTCGGCGAAATCGATGGAGTGGGTGATCCAGCGGCGGGGGGCAATTTGCGGCAGGAGTTGCAGCACTACTTGCAGCCGCCGCGGCTTGGTCCAGCGCCCGCTGAGTTCCGGGGAGATCGTGCTGACCTGGCTGCTGACGATCTGAATGCGGCTGCGGTGGAACTCGCCGCCCAGGTCGATCTGCGAGGGCTGGGTGCCATACCAGGAGCCGAGCACGACCCGCCCGCTGAAGCCGGTGATGGCGATCCCCTGGTCGACGGCCGAAGGATCGCCGGAGAGCTCGTACGTCAGGTCTGACCTGCCAGTTGGCAGCACCTGCGTAAGCTGCGCCGAGAGGTCCGGAGCCGATGGGTCGAGGCAGGCGGTCGGTCCGAGCTCCAGGCTTGCCAGGCGTCGCAGCGGGTAGCGTTCCAGGGCAACGAGCGCGCCCAGCGCCATGCGGCTGAGCAGTTGCGTGACCAGCAGGCCGACGATCCCCTGGCCGAAGACCACCACGGCCTCCCCCAGAACCGGTCGGCCGTCCTGGACCAGGCTGACGGCCGTCTCCAGGTTGGGGATGAAGACCGCATCCTCGTCAGCCAGATCGTCTGGCAATGGCTGCACTTGATCAACCTGAGCCAGGAAGTGGGAAGCATGGGGTTGGTAGGCAAACACGCGTCGGCCGCGCCACAGCGGGTCGACTCCCGGGCCAACCTCGAGCACCTGCCCGACACTGGCGTAGCCGTAGCCCAGGGGGTAGCGCAGCAGGCCGCGCAGCGCTGGCAAGGTGGCGTCGATCGCCATCCCCTGTGGCGCGTGGCCTCGGTAGATCAGCATTTCGGTGCCGGCGCTGATGGCGCTCAATCGATTGGCGACGAGGAGTTCTGCGGCGCCGGGTGCCTTAAGCTGGATCGGGCGGATCTCGAGCTCGCCTGGCGAGGTGAAGAACAACTGGTTGGCGTTCACGGTTGCGAACCTTCGAGGCGTGCCCACAGAATAGCATCTTGACCCGCCTGGGACCAGTGGGGCTCGACCAGCGCCGGCCAGGGGCAGTCGTCCAGCCTCGGCATGCCAAGCAGCGGCGTGCCGGCCACAAGCCGCGGGGCGACCGTCACGATCAGACAATCCCCCAGGCGCTGGGCGAGCATGGCGTGCAGCACCCGGCTGCCGCCTTCGACCATCAACCGGCGCACGCCCAGTTGGTGGAGTGACGTCAGCACCTGGCGCAAGTCAAGCCCTCCGGTCTGTCCGCAGGGGATGGAGACAACTTCGGCACCGGCTGCGCGCAACCGCTCGGCGCGCTCTGGCGGAGCAGCCTCTCCGGCGAAGATCAAGGCGGGTTGACGCGTGTGCAGCAGTTGCGCCGTGAGCGGCAGGCGCAGCTGGCTGTCCAGCACTACGGGCCGCGGGTTGGCGCCGGCAACCAGGCGCACGGTCAGGCTGGGATCATCGCTGAGGACGGTGCCAATGCCGACCAGCAAGCCATCGTGCCAGGCGCGCAGGCGATGAGTCAGGCGCAGACTGTGCGGGCCGCTCAGCGCCAATTGCGCCCCGCCGGGGCCGGCCAGGCTGCCGTCCAGACTCTGGGCGTACGTCAGGCTCACCCAGGGGCGCGCGGGGGTTGGGGTTTGCGAGTCAAGCCAGCCGAGCAGTTGGTCGTCGGGGGCGGCGTCATTCATGCGCGGCAGGCGGGTTGTCTGGATCGGGGTCCAGCGAGAGGATGTGGCGCATGCGCAGCCGCTTGGTGTTCAGGTAGAGCAGATTCTCCTGGTAGACGGGCGCCTGCACGGGAACTCGAGCGACGATATTCACCCCGGCCGCGCGCAGGCCTTCGATCTTGGCCGGGTTGTTGGTGAGTAGGCGCACGGAACGGATGCCGAGGTCCTGCAGCATCAACACCGCCAGCGTATAGTCCCGCTCATCCGCCTGGTGACCGAGTGCCAGATTGGCGTCGACGGTATCGAAGCCCTCGTCCTGCAGGTTGTAAGCGCGCAGCTTCTGGTTGAGGCCAATGCCGCGACCCTCCTGGCGCAGGTAGAGGATCACACCGCGCCCTTCATCGGCGATCACCCGCATGGCGGCGTGCAGCTGGTCGCCGCAGTCGCAGCGCCGCGAGCCGAGCACATCGCCGGTGAAGCACTCGGAATGGACCCGCACCAGCACTTCTTCACGGTCATACACGTCGCCGTGCAGGAGGGCCAGGTGTTCCTTGTTGTCCTGGTTGTTGGCGTAGACGCAGAGCTGAAACAGGCCCTCATCCGTCGGGATGCGGGCGCAGGTCAGCTGTTGAACAGTGGGGGTAGGCTTGTCCATGGCTCTCGCCGCTATGCAGCGGATCGTGTACCGGGTAGCGTCCAAGGGAGGCCGGGCTGGAGCCCGACGTCCATAGCCGCACGCGAATTATACCGCCCAGGCGGGCCGGGAAGGCGGCGGGGCGATCCCGCTCATCCCCCATTAAGGCCTGCTTCACAGGTTCTCCACAGGGATTGACTAGGCTGGACCCGAGCGGACAGGTGAGTCCGGTGGAGGAGCAGATGTCGAAGACCACGAAGATCGTTCTGGGAGTGATCGCCGGTATTGTGCTGCTGTGCGTAGTCGTGGCGGGCGCAGCCGGCGCCGGATTCGCCTTCGCAAGGGCCGCCTCCCCGCTGGGGCTGGCAAGCGCAACAGCCCTGCGACCCTACATGCAGGCACAGCCTGAAATGTACGACCGACCTTACCGTATGCCGATGGACGGACAGGGACGCGGGTCGGATCAGGGGGACTGCCCGTACGGTGAGGCGTGTCCGAGGTTCCGTGGGGAGGACGGCCGCCGGCCGCCAGGCCAAGACAACTTCCGTATGCCCTTCGGCAGGCAGGGACTCGATCCGGAGGGAGAGTTCGGTCCGGGCGGGATGATGGGCCCGGGGAGCCGGATGTGGGGCTTCGCCCTGGGCACGGATCCGACGGCCGAGCCGCTGACCGTTGAGCAGGCGGTGGCTGCCGCCGAGGCATACCTGGCAGGGATCGAAGCAACTGAGCTCGAAGTGGCGGAGGTGATGGTATTCGACAACCACGCCTACGTCGAGATCAAGGATCCGGCAACGGGCAAAGGCACCATCGAGTTGCTCGTCGACCCGGTGAGCCAACGGGCGATGCTCGAGTTCGGCCCGTCGATGATGTGGAATACCGTCTATGGCATGCATGCCCTCGGTGGTATGCGGGGTGGCATGATGGGCCAACTCGTCCCGCAAGAGGCACCCCAAGGGGAGATGACGGTCACGCCCGTGCAGGCGGCCGAGGCCGCGCAGAATTACCTGGCCCAAGCCTTCCCCGGGCGGACGGCCAGTGACGAAGTGGAGACCTTCCCCGGTTACTATACGCTTCACGTGCTGGAAGATGGCGAAGTGGTCGGGATGCTGAGCGTCAACGGCTACACCGGCCGGGTTTGGTATCACCAGTGGCATGGTGCCCTGCTGGAGATGCAGGAGTTCGGCGAGTAGCACAGCCCATAGACCCCGGCGCGGTGCTCTACCCGCTTCGCCGGGATCGCCGCCACCTTTCGGCGGTGCCAATTTCGATGGGCGGGCCCCGCGTGCGCCAGGGGCTCGCCCGTCGATGCTTAGGCTGTGCCCGCCTGCGCCAGGGACTCGTCCCCTTGGCGGCCGCCGCCGTCAGCGACAACGCGTCCGGCAGCGGGTGATCTGCAAAGGGGACGTGGGGTGGATCCTTCGGCGTGAACCCCACCCTCGCCTCGGGCGAGATGGGGGGTCAATGGGGGCTGCTCGGTGGCCGCACGACAGCGATTCCGACTCAGCCCCAACTCGCGGCAATCCAGGGGTCAAGCATCGGCAGTGACCGCAAGGCCCGATCGAATGCCGCGCGCAATTCGGTCCGATAACCTCGGCTGCGCCAGGCAGCTGCGTCATCCCCCTGAGCTCGCAAGGTGTCGAAGGCTCTGCTCCAAGCTCGAAATCAGAGCCTGGCGCTGGGCATGGGATTTCGCCCAAAGGCCGGCCCACGCGGAGCTTCGGGGCGATCCCCTCTCGACAGCGGTCAGGCAGGAGCGGAGGCGACATTTCATGCGCCCACTCTTGGCCAGCAAAGCCCGAGGGCTGTCGGCACACGCGCCCGGCGGGAAACCGGCCAGGGATTGACAGGCAGGGCCGACGCAAGTATCCTTGCTGCAAATCTTTGCAGGTACAAAGGGTTGCAGTGACTTGTGGAGTGCGCATGACCGAGGCGTTGCGCCAGGCGGGCTTCCGCATCACCCCGCAGCGCCAGGTCATTCTGGAGGTTGTCGCTCACGGCCGCGGCCATCAGTCGGCGCAGCAGGTGTATCTGGCGGCGGGTCGCCGGCTGCCGGGGCTGAACCTGGCCACGGTCTACCGAACCCTCGACAGCCTGAACCGGGCAGGACTGGTGGACCTGCTGGACGACACCCGGGGCTCGCTGCGCTTCTCTTTGCGGGATCCGGAGCACCCGCACGCTCACCTGGTTTGCTGCGAGTGCGGCGCCACGTCTGAGCTGCCTGTCACTTGGCTCGCCCGCCTGGCGCAAGACATTCACCGCCGGACCGGGTTCGAGGCCGATCTGGGTCACCAGACCTTCAGCGGATTGTGCCCGGCCTGTGCCCGGCAGCAGACCACCCGAGATTCCAATCGCGCCCACAAGCGCAAGGAGGCTTGAGCCATGTGGTTCTCACCCGCAGCTTTGCACATCCCGGACGGTTTCCTCACGCCGCTGATCGCGGCAATCGGCTGGGTGCTGGCGATCGCAATGATCGTCATCGCCGTCCGCCAGACCAACCGTCAGTTGGGGGAACGCCAGATCCCGATGATGGGCATCCTGGCGGCCTTCATCTTCGCCGCCCAGGCGATCAACTTCCCGGTAGCCGCCGGGACGTCGGGGCACTTGATCGGGGCCGCGCTGGCAGCGATCGTGATGGGGCCGTGGGCGGCAACGCTGATCATGACCGCCGTGGTCGTCGTGCAGGGGCTGCTCTTCCAGGATGGCGGATTGCTGGTGATGGGTTGGAACATCATGAACATGGGCGTGATCGCCGCCTTCACCGGCTACTTCACCTATGGGTTGGTGCGCCGGCTTGCCGGCGCCTCGCGGGTTGCCACGCTGGCGGCCGCCTTCGCCGCCGGTTGGATCTCGGTCATGCTGGCGGCTGCAGCCACAGCGCTCGAGCTGGCAGCATCCGGCACCTCGCCGCTGGTGTTGGCGATGACCGCCATGGCCGGCGTGCACGCCTTCATCGGAATCGGTGAGGGCTTGATCACCGCCGCGGCGGTGGGGCTGCTGCTCGCCACCCGTCCTGAGGTGATGAAGGGCGGGGAAGCTGCACCGGGGCAGCGCAGCGCATCCCTGGTACTCGCCGGACTGGCGATCGCCCTGGTTGTGACGCTGCTCTCGCCACTGGCCTCTCCCAGCCCAGATGGGCTGGAGTTCGTGGCCGAGCAGCAGGGCTTCCTCGGCCAGGCGCTCTCCTCGCCGTACGAACTGCTGCCGGACTACACCATCCCATTTATCTCGAATCCGGCGCTGACGACGATCCTGGCCGTGGCGGTCGGCACGCTGATCGTGTTTGGCGGGGCGGTGTTGATCGGGCGGTTGGCCACCCGGCGCCAGGCTGCTCGCAGCTAGTCGTGCACTTTGATCTGACCGACCAGTACCGGGCACGGCCATCGGCTATCCATCGCCTGGATCCCCGGGTGAAGGTGGTGGTGGCGGTGCTGTTCATCCTGGCCTGCAGCCTGGTGCCGGTCGGCGCCTGGGCGGGCTTCGCCGGGCTGCTGGTGCTGGTGGTGCTCGCCTCGGCGGGCAGCCGGCTGGGCCCGGCATTCGCCTTGC